>JAHEDF010000462.1 GCA_024641365.1 Planctomycetota bacterium
GATATTAATTGACCGGGCTGCGCTAAAACGCAGCCCAGCCTGCCGACCTACGCTTTATGATAAACGCTTGCGCCCTGGCGTTTAAATTCCAACGCCTTTTCCTGCATCCCTTGCGCGACTACTTTGTCTACACCTACACCCTGCGCGTTTGCATAGTCGCGCACATCCTGAGTGATTTTCATGGAGCAGAAATTTGGCCCGCACATGGAACAAAAATGTGCGACCTTATGCGCCTGCTTGGGCATGGTTTCGTCATGAAACGAGCGCGCGCGGTCGGGATCGAGGCCGATATTAAATTGGTCTTCCCATCGAAATTCAAAACGCGCTTTGGACAATGCGTTGTCACGAATTTGTGCACCAGGATGGCCTTTGGCCAAATCTGCTGCATGTGCCGCGAGTTTATAGGTGATGATCCCTTCTTTCACATCGTCTTTGTTAGGCAAGCCCAAATGTTCTTTAGGCGTCACATAGCAAAGCATTGCGGTACCATACCACCCTATCATCGCGGCACCAATGGCGGAGGTAATGTGGTCGTAGCCGGGTGCGATATCGGTGGTCAGCGGTCCTAACGTGTAAAACGGCGCTTCCCCACAGACTTCCAGCTGTTTATCCATATTTTCTTTAATCATGTGCATGGGAACATGGCCAGGACCTTCGATCATGGTTTGCACATCATGCTGCCAGGCGATTTTGGTCAGCTCGCCTAAAGTCTCCAATTCGCCGAATTGGGCTGCATCATTGGCATCCGCGATCGAGCCCGGGCGCAAACCATCGCCGAGTGAAAACGATACGTCGTACGCTTTCATGATTTCGCAAATTTCATTGAAGTTGGTATAAAGAAAATTTTCCTTGTGATGAGCAAGACACCACTTCGCCATGATAGAACCACCGCGCGACACAATGCCGGTCATGCGGTTCGCCGTGAGCGGGACATAGCGCAGCAACACACCGGCATGAATCGTAAAATAATCCACGCCCTGCTCCGCCTGCTCGATTAATGTATCGCGCATAATTTCCCAGGTAAGCTCTTCGGCCTTGCCATCCACTTTTTCCAGCGCCTGATAGATTGGCACCGTTCCGATAGGCACGGGTGAATTGCGCACGATCCATTCGCGGGTTTCGTGAATATTCTTGCCGGTAGACAAATCCATGATGGTATCCGAGCCCCAGCGTATTCCCCAGGTCATTTTGTCGACCTCTTCTTCGATGGATGAGCTAAGCGCCGAGTTACCAAGATTTCCGTTTATTTTTACCAGAAAGTTGCGGCCAATGATGACTGGCTCAAGTTCGGTGTGATTGATGTTTGCTGGAATAATGGCACGCCCACGCGCCACTTCGTCACGCACAAATTCCGGCGTGATGGCTTTAGGTAAATTCGCGCCCCAGGAATGCCCGGCATGTTGGCGCGCGATCTGGTCTCGATAAAGCTCGAGCCGCATATTTTCGCGAATCGCCACGTACTCCATTTCTGGCGTGATGATACCCTTTTTGGCGTAGTGCATCTGGCTCACATTGGCGCCAGCTTTAGCGCGGCGCGGATTACGATGATGATGCTCAAATCGCAAATGATCCAGACTGGAATCCGCCGCGCGCTTACGCCCAAATACAGAACTTTGTCCGGTTAAAATTTCGGTATCGTTGCGCTCAACAATCCACGGCGTACGCACGTCCGGCAAGCCTTTGCGAAGATCGATAGAAACCGCCGGATCGGTATAAGGACCAGAGGTATCATATACCGTAATCGCCGGGTTCTTTTCCATGCCTTCTGCCGTCGGCGTGTCCGACAAGGTAATTTCGCGCATTGGGACGCGAATATCCGGACGACTACCCTGGACATAGATTTTTTTGGAATTTGGAAAAGGCTGAATCGACGCGTCGTTGACTTTGGCCGAACGACTTAAAAAATGTTCAGGGATGGCGCTCATTGGCAATGTCCTCAGATTGACTAGCATTACGCGGAATCAATTGGACGCATGAAGGGATTATTGCTCCCTCCCTACGCCGGCATTATCCGAATCAGGTTCAAAGGGTGTATCTCAGCTCGCCGGTAAACGGCGGGCACCCCCGAAGCGACGGCTACAGTAACATAAATACGCATTTCTTGATAGCGACCGGGAAAACTGTGGCCGATTACACACGTGGATATTGCCTAACACCCACAAACGGCTTAACCTAACGGGTTCATGGCGAAATACGAGTATAAACAATGAATCAAATAGATTTTGACCAGGCCAGATTCAATATGGTTGAGCAACAGATCCGCACCTGGGAAGTGTTGGATATGAAAGTGCTTGATCTAATGCACAAAATGGCGCGCGAAGAGTTTGTGCCACCGAAGTATAAGAACCTTGCGTATCATGATCTTGCGATACCGCTCCCGCACGGCCAGGAAATGATGCACCCGAAAATTGAAGCGCATGCGATTCAAGCGGTGGACATCAAGCCCACAGACGTCGTACTGGAAATTGGTACTGGCAGTGGTTATTTGACTGCCCTGCTGGCAGCGCTCGCAGCACAAGTTTATAGCATTGAGATTTTTCCCGACATGTTGAAAACCGCGGGCAAAATGCTGAACGGTAAAGGCATTACCAATATCACGCTTGAAGAAGGTGACGGTGTCAACGGCTGGCCCGATCACGCACCTTATGATGTTATCGTCGTTACGGGCTCTGTGTCGAAACTGAGCGAGGGCCTCAAGCAAAATCTAAACGTAGGCGGACGAATGTTTGTAGTGGTTGGCGACGCGCCCGCGATGGAGGCGAAGCTCATAACCCGTACTAATGAACATACCTGGGTTGAAACCTCCATTTTTGAAACTGAGTTAGCGCCGCTAATTAACGCAAGCAAACCACAAGAATTCATATTTTAGCGCCACGCTAGAATTCACTCCGTGCAGCAAATAAACGCGCAGCAACTCGCAGATAGGTTAGCGCAGCAAGGGCCAAAGCCCTTGCTGCTGGACGTACGCGAACCGTGGGAAACCGAGCTTTGTAAAATTGCCGGATCTACGCTTATACCCATGGGGAACATTCCAGCGCGTCACGACGAACTCAACAAAAACCAGGAGATTGTTGTCATCTGCCATCACGGCGTCCGTAGCATGCATATTGCAATGTTTCTCGAACGCCAGGGATTCCACCACGTAATTAATTTACGTGGTGGAATCAACGATTGGGCGCTGCAGATAGACAAGGACATGGCCCTGTATTGATGGACACAACGCTTCGCCCTCGTAAGACCCGACTTGTAATCACAGCATTCTGCTTGCTGCTAGCGCCTATGGCTCAGGCGGAGAATTTACTGGATATATTCAATTCAGCGCGCACTAACGACCCTAAGTTGCTTGCCGCCAAAGCGCAATGGGAAGCGGCAAAGGAAAAAAAGCCGCAACAGTTGAGCACCTTATTACCTCATATTTTTGTATCGGGTGGTTATACAAAAATATCCCAAACGCCGATTCGCGGCCTCATTGGCATAGACTATACAACTGAGGCGCTGGACGAATATCTGCTAGCGAAAAG
>JAHEDF010000463.1 GCA_024641365.1 Planctomycetota bacterium
ATGGTGTGCGCGATGACATTTGTAATGACATCGGTTGTTTATGTTGGCTTACGTACAATCCACCTGATTTTAATACTCTAGCAACTGCTGCATATAATGCGTCTAGTGATGGGAGATACGAACTCGACACCGGCTGCACGACCACATCACATGATGCATCAGCCAGATTTGATAATGCGTCCATACTGGCGACCATAGTCGTGATCGATAAATTATGTTGTTTGGCTAATTGTTTATCTATGGCTAATTGTTGTTCACTGATATCAACAACTGTCACAACTGCTCCCAAGCGCGCAAATAGTGGGCCGTGTCGTCCGCCACCAGCTCCTAAACAAACAACCTGCTTATTTTCCCACGGCAGCGATTGTAACCACGGATCTAATAACGCATGAGCTTGCTCAGTGGTTGCTGGAACATCCGTCGCAATAAAACGTGGTTCATCTATTAATTTATCCCATACCTGCGCATTATGATTAATGGATGATTCACGATCATAATTTTTTTGATATAAAGGTAATTGAGCCAAACAATCACGCAGTGACTGGGCTGATACATTTTCTAATCGTCGCCGCACCACATCAATTGGCGACAATATACAACTGCCAACGCGCAACCGAGGTGCATGCGCTTCGTGCAGAGCATTCCACTCTCCCTGCAAATGCTTTTCAATCCAACAACCAAACCATGCACCGTAACAATCACATAGCGCATTCGCTTGTTGCGGATCTTGCGATGATGGATGCAAAAGTATCGCATCGACCTTTTCAATATCATTGGCATCCATGTCCAATTTACAGTCATGCACCGTTAAGGCATGATGCGCTGCGGTGGCCGCCAATGCGCGTAATTGCGCAATTGCTTGGTCAGCCGCTGACGTCATGTCATTTAGCCAACAACTGGTGTTAACCAATGGCTATAGACTGGATTTCTGCCATAGACGGCATCTTCATAGGCCTTTTGTATGACCGTGGTAATTGGCCCACGATTACCGTCAGCGATAACACGTTTATCAACCGAACGCACATGACTAACTTGGCAGCCAGTACCAACTAAAAATATTTCCTCAGCGACATATAACTCGGTACGTGCGATTGGCCGCTCTTTCCATGGAATATTATTGTCTTTGGCAATTTGTAAGATCGCTTTACGCGTGATACCTTCTAAAATATCTGCCGTACGATCCGGTGTAAACAAAGTGCCATCGCGCACGATGAAAATATTTTCTGCCGAGCCCTCGCATACTTGTCCACGATCATTTAAGAAAATGGCTTCATCATAACCATTTATCATTGCTTCGCTTTTTGCGAGCGCACTATTTAAATAACCACCGGTCGCTTTGGTTCGAGCCGGCAAGGTATTATCAGGAATGCGTCGCCACGACGATACACAAACATTTAAACCTTGTTCAGCTGGAAAATAATGATCGAGCGGCATGGTGTATAATAAAAATCCATCAGGGACACCCTTTAATACGGGTCCCAAGGTCAGCCCTTTCTTAAAAACCATGGGGCGTAAATACACGTTATGTTTAGTCTGATTGGTGCGAATTGCCTGTAATGCAATTTCGCACATTTCGCTGACCGACGGTGCTTCCATTAATAATAATTTCGCATTGCGATGTAAGCGCTCGAAATGATCTTTTAAAAATAAAAGATTGAGCGTCGTGCCATCCCAATAACCGCGAATGCCTTCAAAGCAGCCTGTACCATATTGCAGCGCGTGGGTGTTCACCGGCACCATGCATTCATTGAGCGGCTTCCACGCGCCATTCAGGTATGCCATGGAGGTATTGGTCGGGTCGTTCACAGAGTCCTCGCAGTCGACTAGCAGCTAAAAGTGGGAGGCGAACTCTAGAAAGGAGTTGGGCGTGCGAAAGGGACTCCCTGGACAGCCAATCCCGATATTGCGGGTGACTAGGCATTTCTGAAGCCCTGGAATCAGTGCCATGGCTGAATTCACCCCTGCAAGCGCCAAGAACTCTATCACCACCAACAAGATTCCGACCTAAACGATTTGACCAACCCGATTTGTCCGCTAAACATGGCGCCCCTGCGAGAAAGCCGCCATGACCTTAGCGAACACCCAATATGCCGAAGCCATCTTTAAAGTCGGCGGGTATTACAACTTTGTCACCATCATTAACCGTCGTTTGAAAGAGCTGAACAATGGTCAGCCACCGATGGTTATGCCGCCTAGCGAGCGTAATTACGATAAAATCGACTTGATCGTGAGTGAAATCGAAGCTGGCCTGCTGGTCATGAGAGACTAGACCGAGCCGCTTGCGTCTTGTCCGTCGCCCACTAGCCTGCGCGACCCTTTTGTAACACCCTCTCCATTTGTAGAGTCCATTCATGCAAACTACATTCGTCAAAAATGAAGCCGTTGTCCGCAACTGGCACCACGCCAGCGCGAAAGGCAAAGTACTTGGCCCCCTCGCCGTGAAGGTCGCCACCATCTTGATGGGCAAAAATAAAGCCGACTGGACGCCAAGCACTGACAATGGTGACTTTGTTGTCGTCACTGACGTTGAAGGCCTCGTTTTCACCGGCAAGAAAACCACCAAGAAAGTATATCGCTTTCACAGTGGCTTCGTCGGCGGGATTAAAGAAATTCCATTAGGCGTATTGCACGAAACCAAACCTGAAGAAGTATTCTATTTAGCCGTCAAACGCATGTTGCCGAAAACTATTCAAGGCCGCCATCAATTGAAGCGCTTAAAAGTTTACAAAGGTGCAGCGCACCCACACGTGTGCATGAAGCCAAAGCCAATCGCGTAATTAGTTCGCCATCACCATTGTGATGTACCACATACCCAGCCAAACGGCTGGGTATTGTCGTTAAGTTTTAAATGACATTATTTCATCATAATACCAATGTCGTGCCAATATCCGTATAAATATCTTACCAAAGCATTTACGGGTAAACGCTACCGTGGATTCTATTTTTTATAATTGTTAATAAAACGTTCCAATTTTCGTCCGTGATCATATGGAGAAGCGAGCACGATTATCTGTCCGTCATTGAATCTTAAAACTGTCCCTGGAGCATGTAGCCCTGTTGCGCTTATGTTTTTAAATTCAGACACTTCAAATTCAATATTTTTAGAATATCCCGTTAGCCTATTATTTGTTGTCACTAAAACGATGTTGTCCTTGATAGTTACAATGGTTTCTTGGGATATATCACGAATTATAACCAAGAGGTATAACATCCCTACCCCTAGAAGTGTAAAATACATGACACCATTCCCGTCGATGCTCCAACCTGCAATTGCGATAAATAGAAAAACGGATGAAATGAAAACCATATGTATTACGTCAACGTAATTACACCGACAAACTAATTGATGCAAAGGTGATTTTAAATCTTCTGTGACAGGCATCTCGTTTCTCTTCCCTGACAATGGCTTATAGCCATCTAAAAAATACCAACATATGATGTAATAGATTGCCGCTTCGGCGGTGTGGGGCGTTATGCCCACGGGACAGGTAACTCGTAATCTATGCACAGCAGTAACTTAC
>JAHEDF010000464.1 GCA_024641365.1 Planctomycetota bacterium
TGTGCGCAACCGACCGCGTCGTCGCTGTGGTGCTTGGTCAATTGCTTCTGTCATGTATTGAAAAGCGGCATCGTGATTACCGTCGGCCCATGCCCATTCTGCGGCCTGTGCCAATGGTCCGTGTGGATATAAAGCGTCTTGAGCCAATGCGTGTAAGGCGACGAATGCGTCAGCATGGAATCCAGCTTTTCGTAATGCGTGTGGTAATAATTTTTTCGCATCAAAATAGGGATGCGATTCCGCGCAGGCTTTTTGTAAATAGCTTACAGCCTGTGGATCACCTGCTGCTACATACGTCTTTCCTAATAATAAAGCGCCTAAACTAGGTGAAATAAATTGCTGATGTGTAGAAATAATTGTTATGGCGAGCGAATATTGCTGTGCACGTAAAAGTGAAGTGACTATAGGAGCTAAAACCGCAGCGGGATCTGTGCAATGAATTATCGCGTTGTGTGCTATATCGGGAAGAATGTCCCACTGTTGTTCGATAACATGTTGATGAAATGATGCTAATAATTGGCGAGGAAATGTAGGTGTGTTGCGATTATTTTTTGATACGCAGTGCGCTAATAAGATATCATAGAGCTGCTGTGCCTCATCTAATAACGGATGTGCAGGTGGTTCATCATCACCATAATGGATAAGTTGTTCATCATAGGCAGCCGTAATTGCAGGTATATCAGGAGATAAACCAACAGCAGCACATATGCTGACAAAATCACGAATAAGTTCCTTACAAGGCGCATCAAAATTTAATAAGGGATAATTATATTTTTTAAAGTCAGCTACTAATTGTTTATTATGCGCAATCCATAAAGATAAGCTCTCATTCAAATCCATATTTCGCCAGGCCGCTAATGAGCGAGCAACGCGCAGGGGATGACGAATTATACCAATACTATAAAAAGGAATTGTGGATTCACGCCAAAAAGGCAGGCATAATAATGTTCGTGGATCTTTAATAACTGCGGTTTTATTAGCTAATAATGCATCGCGCTGTTGGGCATGGGAATCATCCCATGCAACGTGCGTGGGTGGTTGTAACCAGTGGCCACCCGATGCGGCTAACACGGCCTCATTTAATCGCACCGCATCAAGCGCTTCAAAATGTCCGCGCGCATTATCCCAATTACGAATAACAGCATTCGCTACCGTTGCTCCTGTAGCGACTAACATTCCGGCTAAACAACTGGTTCCACTCCGTTGCATACCAAGCACAAGGATAGGTCGCTGCTCATGAGTTGGCATGATGGTACTGTTGGCTGTCATTTATTTCGAGCAAGTGCGCAAGTCTGCAGGTCGGGAAATAAAAGTTTAATTATTAAAACTCAGCGCTTGTATTACCTAAACCTATTGCAGCATCCAGCATCCACTAGATTGAGGTCATTATGCGGTTAGTATCAGGTAGTATTCGTATTGTTACGGGTCTCGCCATCATTGGTATGTCGATGTATACCTATATTTCCAATAAAGAGGCTTTAAGTGGCACCAGCGATGTGACTGTCTTTATATTTGGTCAAGCAATCACCGCTGCACCGCAAAATATTTTCATTGGTATTTGTTTAGCTGGGTTAGTGGGCGTGATGATAGAATTATTAGGTGTGTGGACGATATTACGCAAGGCAAAGCCACCAGCGAAATAATAGCAAAATATTTTCTCATAAATTCGATTTATTATTTATCGTCCAATAAAAAAATACCCTGCCTAAAATAGTTTAGGCAGGGTATTTCAATTTTTTAATTAGTATTAATTACGCATCTGACAAGGCGGCAATGCCTGGTAATTCTTTGCCTTCCAATAATTCCAAGGATGCACCGCCACCGGTTGAACAGTGGGTTACTTTACTATCAGTGCCCCATTTTGCAGCGGCGGTCGCGGTATCGCCGCCGCCAATCACGGTGACAGCGCCAGCGTTGGTTACTGCGACAACGGCATTCATGGCGGCTTTGGTGCCAGTCGCAAATTTATCGATTTCAAACACGCCGAGGGGGCCGTTCCATACAATGGTTTTTGCTCGGGCAATAACCTCAGCATTACGTTTGTTTGTTTCTGGACCACAATCGAAACCTTCCCAACCAGCGGGGATGCCGGTGGCATCCGTTGCTGCGCCAACATTAGCATCAGCACCGAATTTATCGCCTGTTACATAGTCGACTGGCAAGTGAATTTTGACGCCTTTTTCTTCTGCTTTCTTCAATAAATCAGCAACAATTTTTGCGCCTTCTTTATCAAATAAACTGTTACCAATTTCCATGCCGAAACAAATTTTCTTAAAGGTGTACGCCATGCCGCCACCGATAATCATTTCATTAACGCGGTCTAAGAGATTATTAATTAATTGAATTTTATCAGCGACTTTCGCGCCACCTAAAATTGCTAATACCGGACGTTTAGGATTGTTTAGTACTTGATCAAATGCATCCAATTCTTTTTTCATTAAAAAACCAGCAGCGCGTTGTTCCATTTTGCAACCAACCATAGATGAGTGCGCACGATGTGCTGTACCAAACGCATCATTTACATACACATCACCAAGTTTGGTTAATGAAGCGCGGAAAGCGTCAACCTTGGCAGGATCTGCTTTAGTCGATGTTCCATCTTCATTTTTTACTTTGCCTTCTTCCTCAATATGAAAGCGTAAATTTTCCAATAAAACTACGTCACCCGGTTTTAATTTTGCACATGCGGATTCAACATCCGCGCCAACACAGTCGGATAAAAATGTCACTGGCCGACCAAGTAATTCTTGCACTTTTTCTGCAACCGGTTTTAAGCTGAATTTGTCTACTTTTTTGCCATCTGGTCGGCCAAGGTGACTCATCAACACCACTGATGCGCCTTGATCGAGCGCGTATTTGATGGTTGGTAATGCTGCAACGATGCGTTGATTATTAGTAATAAAGCCAGTCTTTTTATCTTGCGGGACATTAAAATCGACGCGCATTAATACACGTTTGCCAGCAAGTGGTAATTGATCGATTGAGAGCTTGGCCATGCCGGGATTCCTTCAAAGAGAGACTAGGTCTAGTGGCGACATAGTGCGCCGAAGAGGGCCGCAGGTTCTAGGTGGAATCCAGCGACACAAGGGGCGACTCAATATACCAATAGACAGTTTATAAACAATTAAGACATAAGCATTTATAGAATAACAGTTGGCCTGTTTTAAAGGCGTTGCCATGAGCGGGATGATCGACTCAGGACCAGATTGATGTTTATGATGACTTCGGGCCTCACTGATTGCGCGATGTTTATTTTGTATGCTCAATGAAAACGCTTATTTTTACATTTAAATACGTGACAATGTCAATGGCGGCATCACCACCTGATTAATTATCATGTTCTAAAAAATGACAGAGCCTATTTAGGAATAACTGTCTTCAAATTTTTCATGGAACTTCTCAAGATGATGATGGTGCCCAATGACCATAAGGATTTGGCCTGCTCGTAATGGTTCCAATGGATCGGGTGCAACAGAAATACGGTCCGCCCGACCTTCTTCTAATGCGGGACTTTTCAC
>JAHEDF010000465.1 GCA_024641365.1 Planctomycetota bacterium
CGGATCCGGTAAACGTGGACGTTGGGCACGAAGATCTTCATGACGAATGGGGGCAATAAGAATTATACGAACCTGATCACCACTAATTTTTTTTATCGAGGCTATTAATTCCTTCATATCTTCAGCAAATCGATTCACCGTAAAATCAGTGCCATAACGAGCCGCGTCCGGATTTAATGCTGGATCTCCACTGCGATAAGTTAGTTCTTCTAAACTGGCTGCCATGCCATAACCCACTAAGACCACCGTTGGCTTTGCTAAGGTTAATTGTTCAATGAGCCGTTCTTTTCCTTTTTCCGGCGGATCAAAACTGGCCCGCGAAACGCCATCTGGTCGGTCGGCTGCAAATGATAAATTACGCACCGTAAAAGCAGTTGGTGCCCAGCGTTGATAAAGCCGAGTTTCTAACGCAGCTGCAACACCTTCCCGTTCAAATAACGTATCGCCAATTAAAACAACACGATCACCTGCTTTAATTTCAAAAACCTCGCCAGCAGTTAGACACATTATCGCCAAGACGCACAATGTTAGTGGACGACACAGTTTTATAAGCATGGCGCTTCCTTGACTAAGAGAGCAAATAATTGGTATGAAGAGACACAATCCCACGCACTGTACGGATTGAAAGCCTCTATCGTTGATATGATTTCTTCCCGTGTCGCCATGCACGCGAGACAGGGTCCATTAGGAGAGGTCATTATTGTCCAGATTGCATGCCTTTAGCGTATGACTGTCCATAGTGTTAATTTTATCAGTACGCATGATATGTCGTTTTGCGCACTGGTCTCATATAGTTGCGAAAACAATCAAGCAGGCCATATCTATTAGTCACTTACTGGGCATAATTGCTAAGCCCCCTCTTTCCCTGACCATTTCACTTACGATTCTATTTTTATGCCTACCGCAAATCGCGATCCCGCCCCTGCTCTCACCAGAGGTTTACGCTTAGTCGCTATATTATCGAGTGAAGGTGCTTGCTCACTTGATCGATTAGCAAAAATTACTGGCTGGCCCAAAGCATCGATATTACGTTTATTGCAAGCATTAATTAATGCCGGTGTTGCCGAACGAGAAACATCGACCAAGCGGTATCGCACGCTATTAAAATTTATTCCTGGCGATTCACGTGCACAGCGTATGCGTGAAAAATGCCGCAATCATGTGACGTGGTTAGCAACATGTGCTAAACAACCTGTCGAGGTGTATGCGCATACGACCGGCGGCATGACCATGATTGATCGTGCTGCACCTGAACAAGCGCCGCTGCCTATCGTCGCACGACTTGGCCATACCAGACCGCGATTTGAACTTGATGCCGTTAACCAAATTTATTTAGCCTTAATTATTAAAGATATGAATCCGACAGGCTCTTATCATGCGTATTTTCGCGAGAAAAAAAGCACCGTGCCAGCACACACCGTAACTGAAATTTTGGAACAAGTTGCAAAGCGTGGTGTTTCCATTGATTTAGAGGTTAATCGCAATCACGTGCGTCGTTTTGCCGCACCTATATATAATAAAAGTAGCACCTGCATTGGTGCCTTATGCATCGCCCATTGTCATGATTTATTCCCAGGGCCCGGGGATCAACGCTTTATACAATTAGTAACATCGGTAGCGAAACGTATTGGGCAAATTGCGGATTAATCCGCGCTACTCTAAATCAATAAATGAGCCGCTTGGATCGACAAACTAGTAATGGAGAGCCACTCGGCCAAATGCACTTTTTTCATACTAATTCCGCCTCAAATCATCCGTAATGGCAACAAATTAACATGGAGAACCAGAGAGCCGAAGAGGAAAGCGGTGCTTTTTTTCAATAACCACAAGATTTCCACCTTAGTAATTCTCCGTTTCTCCGGTCCTCCATGTAAGTGCCTTATTATTTAGGATCTATTGAGCCGGAATTGGTATCAGTTTCCCCTTAGGCCGCTTTATCAAATTTCCTTTTTAAGCCATATAATGCACTAAGTCCAACAAGCATAATACATGCATGAGCTACAATTCCATACGCAAATTGCACTTGAACCTCTTCAATTCCTGCCTTGGGATAGTGTGCGAGGATTACAATGCCGATACCTGAAATAAGCTCTAATACATTAATAATACACAAAAAATAAAATATTATTTTAAAGAGCCGCATCTAATTGGTTGGTTTAGGATAAGCAATCTCAATAGCCATGCGCCGTAAATCCATGAACGGGATTTCAAAACGAACATTCCCATCAAGGCCTTTGACGGTTACCTGGGTAATGGCAATAAAATCATTATCTTCACGAATGAAGTCGGTTAATCGCGCCCCAGGAACGAGAGCAATGTTCCCCTCAATAATGTAATTAGCGGTGTGAATAACGACATGGGATGTTTGATCTGATTCCATAATGTGAGACCTCGCTTGACTATATACACACCAAAGTCTCGCTGGGCAAGAGCGGTTACGGGATGAAATCGAATGATAATATCACTGCGCTACAGGTGTTAGACTGATCATTCCTTTGATATTACAGTGACTTATGCAACTTTGTATGATCTCTAATGGTCAGATGGACTGGAGCGCTTGACTTCGCATATCTTTAAATGGGCTTCAAGTATTGTATAATGCTTCTCTTTTGCCTGGGTTTGCTTCATTTAAGTGTTTACGAATGATTATAATTTTTTAAATGCTACATAATGCAAATAAACATTTATTTTAGGTATTTAACATACTTGGCATCCTAACAATCATTAACAACACTTACGCTTATTTCTGCTCTTTATCGGAAGAATACATGAGCCGGATTTGATGTTCTCTCTTTTCTACAAATGCCTTTAATAAATTTTGATGATGAGCACGTAGAGATTCATTTGTTTCGTTCAGGCTCTTTATTTGCTCACTAATAGTCGTAAATAAATCTTCATCTGAATTGCTATTAAGATCCAACCAAAAAAGACCCGTATATAGGTCCAGTTCTAATGAACGAATTATATTTTCTGCAATGATGTAATGATTTGAGGCTAACCCATATTGTCCGCGATTCATTGCTGCCTCAACGATTTTGTTTAGTTCAACACAACTAACAACTTTTGCTAATTCTTGAGCTTTTTCTTTGTTTGCGGATATATATTGCTCTAAATCAAATTCATGCATCACACCAGGCATTTCATCAATACGCACAAAGCTAGGTAAAGCTTTCTCATCAAAGAAAATTGGTGGATCCCCAAGATAATCGCCTAAAACAAAATAGCGCGTAGCAATCATTTCCTCTTTATTTAACCCAACACACAATGCGAACCTACTGTCAGCATACCAAACACCATTAAAATCATTCTGCTTAAAGGCACAATTCACAAAGGTTGTACCGGATAAATCTGCCTGCCTCAAATCCACCTCCAAAAGCTCACAGTCTACAAAGCGAGAAGAATGCAACTTTGCTTTTTGCATCCGTGCGTTGTTAAATTTACATCTTAAAAAAATAAAGTTAACATCAAGTCCTGTAAATTTAACATGGCTAAAATCACAATCGATAACATCAGCATA
>JAHEDF010000466.1 GCA_024641365.1 Planctomycetota bacterium
CAATTCATTCACGGTGTTATGATTGATATTACCCAACGCCGCATGGCAGAGGAATCATTACATCAAGCGTTGGCAACATTGCGTGCAATGATTGATGCCTCGCCATTAGCAATTTACACGTTGGATATTGAAGGACGTATAAACGATATTTGGAATCAAGCAGCGACCGAACTGTTTGGTTGGCATCGCAATGACGTATTAGGCAAAAGACCGCCTTTTGTCAGTGATCAGAAAATAACTGAATCACGTGCATTTTTGGCTCGTATATTAAGTGGTGAAACTTTTACCGATGTCGAAGTACAACGCGAAAATGCCGCAGGCGAGACGATTGATTTAACTATGGCAGGTGCACCACTGCACGATCAAGATGGCCGTGTCATTGGTGCAATAATTATGCTGTCGGATATTTCGAGTCGTAAACGTGCTGAACAAGCAGTGATGTCCTCACAACGCGATGCAACCTTAGGTCGCATGGCAGCTGTTGTTGCGCATGAAGTAAATAATCCATTAGCCGCCATTAAAGCCTGGCTGGGACTGGTGCGCACTGATTTACAAATCATGCCCGATGCGCGAAAAAATCTCGACATGATTGCAGAACAAGTTGATCGCATTGCACGAACCGTGCGAAACCTGTTAGGATTTGCTCGTCAGCGTGATGCAAAAGAAGGACGTGTGCCGGCAACTATTTTAATTCGCACCGTTACCAATTTATTTTCAGGACGGATGAAAGCGCGAGGCATTTCCTTCACTTGTGACATTCCGGACAATTTGCCGATTGTGCACGGGGACAACGATCAGCTGCAAGAAGTGCTGATCAATTTACTTGAAAATGCCTCACAGGCTTTGCAGTCAGGTAAAAGTGTGGTATTGCGTGCTAAAGCGCATGGTCCGCAATTGGATATAGTGGTTGAAGATGATGGCCCGGGACTTGGTCCAGACCCAGAGCGCTTGTTTACGCCATTTGTTACAACTAAAGTAAACGGCACCGGACTAGGTTTATCAGTAGCCAGACGTATCTGCGTAGCGCACGGTGGGCGTTTGAGTGCCGAAAATGTGGATAGCGGTGGGGCTCGTTTTAGCGTAATGTTACCTGCACTGACTGTTACTGCGGAGAATGCATGAAGGTAGTCTTAGTAGATGATGATGATGGTTTGCGCGGTGCGCTGGCCGAGTTGCTGAAGCGAACTGGGCATCAGGTCGTAAGCTGTACTGATGGAGCAGCTGGTCTGAAAGCCGTTGATGAGGCGGATGTTTTAGTCACCGACATTCGCATGCCTGGGTTTGATGGCCTATCCTTACTGCGTGAAGCACGATTACGGCGACCGACTTTGCAAGTGATCGTCATGACCGGCTATGGCTCGATTAGTTCTGCGGTCGAGGCAATGCGTTTAGGTGCGCGTGCGTATTTGACCAAGCCATTTGAAAATGATGAGTTGTTATTGCATCTGCGCGAAGTGGAAACCGTGCAGCGATTGCGTGAAGCAGCTAGTTCTGGTCGTGGAAAATTGGTCGGCAGCAGTGCAGCAATGCGCCGCGTCTATGGTGAGATTGATGTGGCGGCGGCTTCAGATGCGCCGGTGTTAATTTGCGGTGACACGGGAACCGGAAAAGAATTAGCCGCTCGCGCTATTCATGAAGCATCCGAGCGAAGAAAAGGCCCTTTTATAGCGGTTAATTGCGGAGCAATTTCTCGTGACTTAATCGAGAGTGAATTATTTGGCCATGAGCCGGGATCATTTACCGGAGCGCAAGGTCGTAAAAGAGGTCGTTTTTCGCTGGCAAATGGTGGCACCTTATTTCTTGATGAAATAAATTCGCTGCCATTGGATTTGCAGCCCAAATTATTACGTGCGATTGAAGCACAGGAAATCTGGGCAGTCGGTGCCGAATCAGCTGAATCGACAAATATTCGTTTATTAGCGGCGACCAATGTACGTTTAGACGCATTAGTGCGCGACGGACATTTTCGTGAAGATTTGTACTATCGCTTACATGTGTTGCATGTGGATATGCCAACACTGCGTGAGCATCCGGATGATATTCCACAAATTGTGCACGCGTTATTACTCAGAAATTCCGGTGGCGAAGCAAAGCACAGCATCACCGCTACAGCGTTATCAAGTTTAATTGCGCGCTCGTGGCCGGGAAATGTGCGTGAATTAGCAAACGCTCTCGAGCGTTCTTTAGCCCGTGCCGCTGTGTCGACTCCAGGACAATCGGCGAGTTCGCCAAAAACTATTTCGGTTGAACACTTGGATCCCGCAAACAGCAATTCATCAGCATTGGCATTTAAACAAGGCCGCGAACGCGCTGCAGAAGAATGGGCGCGGACTGCTATTCGTAATGCGCTAGTGCGTTCACGTGGCAATACCTCGGAGGCGGCTCGCATTTTAAAGATGAGTCGCACCGCGTTATTACGTTTGATCAGCAAGTATGGGTTGCGCTAACTGCAACAGTTTTGATTTAACCTGTCGCAAAAGTGCGACAGTAAAAAAGCGCATAAAATACGATAAATTTTAAATATGCTGTAATTGCCTGTCGCAAAAGTGCGACATCTAGTCGATATAACATGTGTAAATATCATAAAAATAATTATGGCACGCGAAGTGCTTGTTAGTTGTTGTGAAACAACACCTATCACTACCAACTCTCCAACAAAAAAAACCGGAGCGTCTATTGAAACGCCCTCGTATTGCGCCAGGTGTTCATGTTCGTCGCGCCTCGGCTAAACGACGCCGCCAATTAGATGAAGTGCAGGCAACTGAGGCGATGGATCGCCGTGTACAAACCTTGGATACCGTGAGCGAGGTTGTCACGCAATTGACGGGTTTACCAATTAGCGGATCGCATGAAGAACATAATGGTGTGTACGAATTAGTGGTCGATATCGATTTCTCAGGTCATCGCAGTGGTCGTTTTAGTTTAGCCTTAAGCCGTGGCCTCACTCGTCAAATTGGGACCGCAATGGCTGCAGTGGTAGACTTAGATGGTCGCCCACTCAATGCGATCGAAGCGGCAAAGGAAATTACCAATGCTGTCGCTCACAAATTATTAAGTGACATATTTGGAACAGATGTTCGTTTCCGCATGGGGCAAACCGAAGCGGCACCCTCGCGCCCACTGGCGGATGATGATGTCGTCAGCATTGGTGTGAGTGATGGCATTTTAGCGGTGCGTTTACATTTGGACGCATCCGCGCTGTAAATTCGTGTCAGGTATAAATTGTTTGAGAAGCATAGGCAGCCAGCGTTGCGTTAGGTAATTTCAACGCATGCTGTGTTTGGTATGCACGATGCTCAAACTGCAGAAATTGGCAAAATACTTGCAACATCATATCCGGATGCGCATTGTGAATTATTAGCGCGCGATCCATGGGAATTATTAGTCGCCACTATTTTATCGGCGCGCACCAGTGATGTGCAGGTAAATAAAGTCATGGCTGTTTTAATGGAACATTATGTTGGCCCTGAAGCCATCGCCGATCTCGATCACCGAGATTTAGCACGCGTCATCCG
>JAHEDF010000467.1 GCA_024641365.1 Planctomycetota bacterium
TTACTACCAAAGAGGGCACCGAGGAGTTAGACGCAGCCTGGGATATTGTGCTTGGGAAAACACCGCAAGCAGAATAACTCATCCAACCCTAAATTGTGGGTGTTTGATTTGTCAGAAAAAAACGCATTAGAATTCAGCGTTCCGGCGATGCGTAAATGGAAAACTCGTCACAATGGTCTTTATTAAATGTGAAAATTGATAACGATTTTTTTGCAGAGACTCCATGCCTGCTCTGACAACGCATTCATCTTGTAAGATTAGTCCCCGTCCAAGTGCATAGATCAACAATGATTCCGTCATGCCACGAGCAAAATCATTCTTCTTGGCTTCGATAATTTTTTTCATTTCTATCGGACCCGAAAAAGACTCGCCATTGGGTAATATTCCCGATGCATCGATCGATTTTCCTTCCTGTGTTTCGACCCATCGACCAATGGCATCATAATTTTCTAAACCGAATCCAAGCGGATCTGTTTTAGCATGACATGATGCGCATTCTGCTTTGGTGCGATGCAGTTCTAGCCTTTCTCGTAGTGTTTTTGGTTTGCCGTCGTCCTTAGCGTCATCTAGCTGTGGAACATCTGGCGGCGGTGGTGGCGGCGGTATACCTAATATTGTTCCCATCACATAATTTCCTCGGCGCGGTATATTGGTGCGGCCAGGATCAGCAGTGATGGTTAACGTTGCAGCCATTGTCACAACGCCACCGCGTCGCCTGTCATTAAGGGCAACGCGCTGCATGCGTGGGCCTTTGATCCCCTCTATGCCATAATGTTGTGCCAATTCCTCATTAAGAAATGTATAATTAGCATCAATTAAATCCGTAATAGGCCGATCATAACGAATCATTTCTCCAATAAAAAGATAGGCTTCTTGTAACATGGATTCGCGTAATGACTCGGTAAATTCGGGAAAGATTTTAGCGTCTGGTTTGTGCGTTTTTAAATTTCTTAGCTGCAACCACTGCCCCGCAAAATTTTCTACCAATGCACTACTGCGACGGTCTTTCAGCATACGCATAGCTTGCTGCTCAATTACTTTTACATCTTGCAGCTTATTTTGACTAGCTAATTGCAGGAGTTCGTCATCTGGAGGTGAAGACCAAATAAAATAACTGAGCCGCGATGCCATATCATAGGACGATACAGGATATGCCCCCTTTGCGTCTTCCTTACGATCTTCTACGCGCATTAAAAATCGCGGAGAAATCAGGACGGCATGCATTGCGGCACGCACACTGCCATTAAATGGGCGTTTCGCTTTTGCTGCTGTTTCATAAATCGTCATTAGCTGATCAAGATGCTTATCTTCAACTGGTTTTCGATAGGCTTTTTCTGCAAATTGTTTGATTATCTTACGGGCAATTTCACCACCGTCCTTACCAGGGCCTGGCTGGTCAAATATAATCTTATTTAATGCTCCGCGATCACGAAATACGACATCTAATATTTTACCAGCCGCTCTATAATATTGTTCGACCTGTACAGGTGCCACGGTCAGTGAGTCGGCTATATTATCAAAACCGTAACTTAAACCATCTGGTGAAAATTGTTCTGCCGGATTTATTTCTAAGCCAAATAGGGCGCGCACAGAATTATCGTACTCGGTATGATTTAGTCGTCGTACAGCGGGGCGCCCCGGATCGGTCAACTTGTCACAATCAATATTATTAATGGTAAAATCTACAAAATCTCGCAATATCTTTCTGTCTTCTGACGATAATTTCTTTTTCGCATTGTCAGGTGGCATTTCATTATGATCTAAAACGTGCAGTACGGTGGACCATACCTTGCGATTATTGGCAATCATACTTGGGTTTTCATCGCGGAATAGATTAATGTCTCCCTTCGCCTTTTCATTATTATGGCAGGAATAACAGTGCTTACTCAGAATGGGTTGGACTGTGCGGTCATACGATGGTCGTGTATCGACCTGCACTTTTGTTTCGCTTGCAAATAAATGAAAAGACGAACAGGTGAGTAATAAAACCATCCACCGTAGTTCAATTTTAAATTTTACCATGAGGTCACTTCCGTTATGTTAGATTGGGTGCCACATAAAATACGTGCATTATTGCAAGATAGACCCCGTGCTATCACCAAATTTCTCTAACGGTAAGTTGGCCATGGCCATCATATCGAGATATAAATTACAAATTGGGGTTTGCTTGCCTAATGCTACGTGACGACCTCCTGAATTAACCCCGCCACCGCCTGCTAGCAATATTGGTAAATTATCATGGTTGTGGCGGTCGCTATTTTCAATTCCACAGCCATACATTAATGCAACATTGTCTAGCAGCGTCCCATCACCCTCTTCAATACGAGACATATTGTTTAACATGCGCGAAAACATTTCCATGTGATGTGTATTTATTTTAACCAAAGCATCTAAGTTCTCTTTTTTATTGCCGTGATGCGATATGGAGTGGTGCGATCCAGAAATCCCTAACTCCGGGTATGAGCGCCCCGATTTCTCAAAGCTAAACAAGAATGTTCCGATACGGGTGGTATCACTCCAAAAGGCCATCACTAAAATATCCAATAATAAATTCACATGGTCCGCATAAACAGACGGACGACCAGGTTGTTTGGGAATCATTAAATCTGGTGGAGTTGAGCTCTTTTTACCTTTTCCATCTTTGGTCACTGCTTCTTTTTGCTCACTCTGTTCTTGATCGACTAAATCTATTCGCTTTTCTATGTCGCGAATACCGTCTAAATAGCCTTCTAATTTTGAGCGGTCATTCGATCCTAAATTACCCATTAAACTGCGCGCATCTTCACGTACCATATCCAAAATACTGAGACCTATTTCTTCTTCTGGATCTTTGCGTGGCGCTCTTGTTGTTGATGATGATGACGATGATTTAACTTCTTTGTCCCAATTTGGGGCTCGCAAGGTGCGGCCGCCAAATAAACGATCAAATAATTCTTTTGGATTATATTCAACCGCAGACGGTGTTTTTTCACTCCGCCATGACATGTGCGATAGATAGGTTCCACTATAGCCATGATCGCCTCGATGCCCTGGATCAATTCCCATGGTGAGCGAATCAACCATGGTCTGATCGGCAATTTTCTTTGCGGCTAATTGATCAATTGAAATGCCACCTGCTTCTGGTTCTTCAGAATGTTTACATTTGTAGCCGGTTAAAATTCCACCCGTTGACGGCTCATGTCCGGCTCCTTTTCCTTTACAGTGTTCCGCTGCTAGATCAGAAATCATGACAATGCGATTTTTGACTGGCTCTAACGATTTAACGATAGTTTTTAATTCAAAATCTTTTCCCGTTTTATTTGGCTTCCAATGGTCCAAAACAATTCCGTTCGGAACATAAAACCACCCCAGGCGCACCGGTGGCTTTCCTTTTTTGCGACCAACCGGGTTTGACGGCGCCATCGCATCTAAAAATGGTAAGGCGATACAAGCGCTCGCACTTTTAAGGAATGAGCGTCGTGGAAGTAACCAAGATGATGCCATGATGCGATTCCTAGGTGGGTCAACAATTGGT
>JAHEDF010000051.1 GCA_024641365.1 Planctomycetota bacterium
GGTACCCGCGTTGATGTACTCTTGAACCGCATGGACCGTCGCTGGACCTTGTGACCACAAGAAGTGCATAACACGTAACTGAAGGGGGCCGATAGTTTCCATAGTATGTATGGGTGAATGTTGGATCACCGCTACTAGCCCACTATAACTATTCCACTCACAGAGGCGAGAACAATTTTGCCCTGAGCAAAAGAGTGAGCGAGTCAGAAGCGAGGCCAGCCACGCACTAAGTGTGGCCCAATTGATTCATAGTGTGCAGTGCCAAGATCGGCTAAAAATCGCCGTGCGTCTTCCGGATAACCAGCAGTAGGCTTCAAATCGGGTACAATTGCTGTCCAATACTGGTTAAACAGCAGCATATGGAGTTCACGTGCATATTTAGCGATACAACTTGCTAGCGCAGTGAGTGGCCAGCGTGACTCCGCTCCCACCAGAAAACCCACGCGATGCGGGCCCGCTTGATAGCGACTCTCCGCCTGCACTTCACTGATTATCGACACGGATTCCTGCGGCCAGACCGATTGAAGCGCATCTTTATAATAGCGTCGTCCGCCTAGACGGTCGACCACCATGTCACTTTCGACAGTCCCGCCTGCCCAGCGTAATAATCCACTAATATGGTGTAGCTCTAAAGCGGCTTTATTTCCTGATTGTGCAATAAAATTATTATAGGCATCGGCATGAATTAATGCGCCGCGCATGCCACATGGTTTGCCGTGTTCAATTGACCACGCTGATATGCGGGTTGCCTTAATCGGTAATGTGAGCGCATCTGCCCCAGCTTGCCAGGGCATTTTCCGTTGTGCGTTGTTCTCGTCGAAGTGGATAAAAACATCTGCTGCGGTGTGAATTGCTGCTCCTGTTAACCAACGTAAACCACCCAAAGCGACTGCTTCAAGCGGAGCAATGTTACCAGCTTTATGTAAGGCTTTGCTGTCTTTGACGCCATGTGCGGCAAGCGCTTTTCCCAGGCGTTCAAAATTATCACTGTCAACAGCTGTGGCTGCAATTGCCAAAGGGCCCAGTGTGGGACCGTAACCTGCTTCATCGATACCGGCGTAGCGCATGGCGGGGGACGGTATGAATTTTGTGAATTATCCAAGAGCCAATACCGGTAGCGCCATTAAATGCACTCTTTCGTCGGAGCGTTGGATTGTTACGAACAGTATTGTGCGCTATGTCGTTCTTATTTTTGTTGCCGTATTATTAGCGGTGTTGCAATATAGTTGGTTTGGAAATTTTCCATCCGCGCCAAATTTATTATTAGCATTGGCGGCCTGGGCAATGGTAGATGGTACACAACGAGGCGTAGTTCCGCGTGCCTGGATTATTGGAACCATTGCTGATTTATTTGATCCGGCATCAATTGCTTTTAATGCTCTGATGTTTTTAAGCTTAGCAATTATTTATTTGCCGGTGCGCGCATTAATTTTCCGTTCACGCATGACCGGTTGGGCCGCATGGGCGTTTATTGCCATGATGATCATGCAATTTGTTGACGGATCATTGTATGGATTTGGCGACAGCAATCCACTTATCATGATGATTGCGGCATCTTGGACGGCGATAGTGGCTGTCGCACTTGGTTGGATGTTTCGTGGCATTCCTAAAACTTTTCACCCAATTGGCCAAGGTGGAGCCTAAAACTTTGATTGATATTGTAATCAAGGACATGCCAACCTGTTAAAGGTTATCATTTGGTAGGCTACCGTCTTGATTTTGGGGATGTAAGGGGGCTATTCTTATTAGTAGCTGACGTCTAATAATGACAAAGAGCGAACACTTGTAACCAGCGCATAAAATGGGGTACTACTTCCTAGAAGAGAGTCGGCCAGATGCTTCAGGTTGTTATGTCCTTAGGCGCAGGGTCGATTTACAGGCGAAAGCCAGGGGGGGTATATGACTACTGAAAACGATCAAGAAACATTTATTCGGCATATAACCGAATATCAGACACGCATTTATGGCTATATTTATTCACTTTTAGGAAACCATGATCGCGCTGCAGATGTGTTGCAGGAAACTAATATTGTATTGCTGAGAAAATACCAAGAGACCCAACCAGGTGACAGATTTTTATATTGGGCATTTTCGGTGGCGAAATTTCAAGTACTTGCTCATTTGCGAGACCGAAAACGAGACAGATTATTGCTCGACCCAGAATTAATTGAGTTGGTCCAGAAAGAAGTTGAAACAGTGGCAGTTACAATGCCAGATCAACAACATGCTTTACGTAACTGTTTGCCAAAATTATCAGCTATAAATCAGGAACTTATTCGCCGACGTTATTTCGCGGATGAATCGATTGAGGTTATTGCCTCTGCTATGAATAAATCGCAATCGGCCGTAAAGGTCGCACTGCTACGCGTGCGTCATCATTTACAAGAATGTATTATGGCAATGATGGCGGATAAAGGATGGGCACATGACGAAGGATGAAGAATTATCTCGATTAATGGCATTAATCTTTGATTTCCAAAATGGAACAATTGACGATGCGGGCATTGAAGAAGTGCGTGCCATTTTGCGTCACAGTGCAGAAGCACGGCGTGCCTATGCGCAAGCCATGCTTTTAGATGTGTCACTGCAACAAGAACGTATTTCAGGACATGAACATGTTAATGCAGCTGAATTAGAAAAACATATTCCATTTCCCCGAGACAAACCCTATCGTTCGCAATGGAAGTGGGGGTCAATTGCTGCCGCTATTCTATGTGTTGGATTGCTCATTGGATGGGCGATAAATAACTCATCACAAAAATCGGATCAGCTCACGGTAAATGGGAAACCGCCGGAACGGCACGAAAAAACCTATGACAGCGTTGCATTAATTTCACGTATGATTGATGCTGAATGGGGCGCTGATTCGTTGATGGCACTGGGATCTCCAGTGTTACCAGGTAAATTGGAATTAGTGGCCGGATTTATTCAGCTTGATTTCTATAGTGGTGCGCGCGTCGTGTTGCAGGGTCCAACTACAGTAGAAATAGTGTCGTCAATGGAATTAAAAGTAATGAGCGGAAAAATACGAGCCGAAGTGCCACCAATTGCTAGCGGTTTTGTCGTAGATGGTCCATTGGTGAAAATTATTGATATCGGTACTGAGTTTGCTGTGGAAATTCGAAAAGATGGCAGCAGTGATGTCCATACCATTACGGGTAAAATTGATGTTTTTGATAAGATGACTCCACCAAGAAAAGTGTCCATGGTCGCAGGGCAAGCCATGCGCTTTTCGGAGCAAGGAAAAAGAGGAAATATTGTCTCGGATGTTACTACATTCGCAAACAGCGATGATTTAGATAGTAAAGATGAAAAAAGAATGCAGCAACGTTTAGTCGCATGGGAATCTTGGAACAAAGAACGCTTAACTGATAAACGTTTAGTCGCCTGTTACACATTTAATAACATATCATCATCAAGAAGAGCCCAAAACGAAGTCGGATCCTATGGCAATGGTTCAATTGTAGGATGTCAAATTGTGCGAGGACGTTGGCAGGGAAAACCTGCGTTGGCATTTAATCGTCCTGGTGATCGAGTTCGTTTTGTTATTCCAGGAGAATTTAGTAATCTTACCTATTCAACATGGATTCGCGTGGATGAACTAGGCGATCGGACTCAAAGTATTTTATTAACAGATGGCTATGAAATTGGTCGCCCGCATTGGCAAATTTCAGCTGATGGTCATTTGCGTTTAGGAATTCGTCTTCCAGACCGTGAGGGGCAACGTGCTGTAACGGCTTCTGGTTATGCCTCACCGGCAATATTTGGCCCCAAGCGCATAGGTATTTGGACTTTTTTATGTACCGTTTATAACCGCGCAGATCATAGTGTCCGTCATTATGTAAATGGACGAGAAGTTAGCCATGAGCAAATAGTTTTTGATCAGCCCCTGCGCATCGGCAGAGCCGAAATGGGAAATTGGGGTTTCCCATTTAAACAGCGCAACGCACCTATTCGTTATTTAAACGGACAAATAGACGAACTGAGTATTTATAACGCCGCATTGAGTGCGGAAGAAATTCACGCGATGTATAGTGCGGGACAACCGTAAATGAAGTAATGAAGTAGCATTGCTAATCAATTTTGGGCGTGAATTGTTTGTCCTGAAGCTCTTTGTCATCGGTCGCACCAGTTTTGTGATCTATGCCGAGAAGGAACAATGTTGCGACAAGCTGAAAAATACCGAGTCCAATAAAGACATTAACAATATCTGCATCTTTAAACGGTTCAGCTAACCAGGAACCAGCGGTCGTGGATAAATTAATGAGGGCCATGTAAAAGGTAAATTGAGAAGCGGCCACCTTTTTCAGTGATTGTCCCATGGCCATGACTATTAAGGATGCGGTCATCACCGACATTAAGAATAACTCAACATTAATTTCACAGACAACAAACCATTTGTTACTCCATAAAGGATTAAGTAGACCGAATGCAATCTACAAAACTCCCAAACCAATAGCAGACCAAGCAAATAATCGTCGTGCGCCGACAATGTCAGCGAAAATACCGCCGCCAACGGACCCAATAAGTCCAGCCCACAAACCAAATCCAGTAAAGGTGGTATATTCTTCCTGAGTCCAGCCTAATTTTTGCGTTAATAAAACAGTTACCATGGCGGCTAATAAGCCTGTCCCGATGCGTAATGTGATGGCTAAACCTGCGAGCATTAAAGCGCTGCGACGAGAGAACCCTTCATATAATCCCTTAATAACATCAATGACTCCATGTGCCGCTTCTGGTTTATTGGCAGGGTCAGGCTCCGTCTCGGTAATTTTTTCTCGTCGCACGAAAGGCAGAACCGTATCATAACGTCGTTCTCGTAATAAAAGCGGAAATAACATGATGCAAAATAATAAGACACCCTGTAAGGCAATTGCGACCCAAATGTCCCATGCACCAATGATATATCCGAAACCAGCGCCACCTATAAATGATCCTAAGTAACTGGAGCCAGTCATCAAACCAGATGCTCGACCACGTTCTTGTTCATCAAGTAATTCGACCGCCAAAGCGTCACTCGACACATCTTGCAACGACGCAAAACAATTATGAATAAACACCATCCAAATTAACAGATTTGGCTCCTCTACTATATTTTTTCCACCAAATAAAATTGATAAGATCGTTAATCCCATCATGAATTGTGCGAATAAAATCCACGGCCGTCGTCGCCCCATACTAAATCCACTAAATCTATCGACGATTGGCCCCCAAATCCATTTTAACGCCCATGGCAGTGTGCACATGGCGAGCATTTTCCCGATAGCGCCAGCGTCCCAGCCTTTGGAGCCTAAATATCCAACCATCGCAATAGTTAAAAAACCCTGCGGTAATCCCTGTGATACATAAAGCATGCACAGTGTCGTTAAACGCCATTTACTAGATTCACTTAAATAAGGCATAGGGACCACGCTTTTTATAGAGTGTGAATGAATATTGCTAAACGGCGAAAGGTTCGGCGGCGATGGCTTGATCAACCGGGACATTATCACGTAATCGTTCAATCATTTTTGCGAGCACCGGTTGTTGTCCACGTATATGACTAATTAATGCCTGCTTTGCTTCGTCCCATTGTCCGATTAATATGGCATCCAGGATGACGTGATGTTGATGCACCATGTCATCGGTGACTGACGCCACTGGTGCAGCATAATCAAAAAGCGTGTTAAAGTATGGTCCATGCAGGTCAAAAAAATCACGAATATACACATTGTTGCAGCCATTAATCCAATAGCGATGTAGGCTATTATCGAGTTTTGCTGGCTGATCAGCCGTCGCAAAAGTATTTCCACTGCGAATTTGACGAATATGGTCCAAGTCAATAAATGGTTTAGCTAATTCCAATGAGCGTATTTCTAACGTTTCTCGCACATCCACATAATCGTTCATTTCTCTTTCATTGAATGAACGAATACGCCAACCACGGCGTGGCTCATGTTCTAATATACGCGCACCTGCGAGTTTCGCGAAAATGCGCCGTAATTTTGTGCGTCCGATTTCATATTTTGCAGCGACAGATTCTTCGCGTAAATAATTAGTATGTCCCATGACGCTTTGTAATAAAACGTCGCGGGTAATAATGGTGTCCCAATTGGTTGGTGGTGTAGGAATAGGAATTGCTTCATCAGAAAATTGATGATCGGGATTTACCATCAGCCGACCATTGTCTAATTTTTTAAGAATTTGGCCGTCTACTAAATCATCTAATGCGGTTCGGACGGGTGTGGCACTGACGCCATAATGTTGTGATAGGGCAACGACGGTCAGTTTAGCTGGTAATTGTTGACCAGAGCGTATGTGTGCGGCGATATCACTTTTGATATAGTCGGCTATTGTCATAGGGGGCCTCGGTCTGATAGGGTTCCGTATAACGCCATTGACTTTGTGCACAATATAGTATGCTTTGCACACAATAAATATAAAATTCTTATCTAACTGTATCACAAGGGTTTACGGAAAAGATAACGGTTTTATAAAACTTTTACCCACCCAAACGCATTCAAAAACAAAGGACACACATCATGAAAACCAACTGGTCTGGGGTATTCCCCGCTGCAACCACGCACTTTCACCAAGATGGTTCATTAGATTTAGCATCTAATGCCAAACATTTAGAGATTATGATGAAAGCTGGCATTCACGGCATGATTATGCTGGGAACGGTTGGTGAAAACTGCTCACTCGATTTAGATGAAAAGCTCGCCGTATTAGAAATGGCAGTTAAGACGGTTAATAAACGAGTGCCATTATTAACCGGCACCGCAGAATATACCACCGCACAAGCTATTCGTTTTGCAAAACGCGCCAAAGAAATTGGCGTTGATGGTTTGATGTTGTTGCCAGGCATGGTTTATAAATCCGACATACGTGAAACCATTACGCATTTCCGCGCTGTGGCAGAAGCCGTCGATTTGCCCATCATGATTTACAATAATCCTATTTCTTATGGCGTGGATGTATTACCTCATCAATTTAAAGAATTAGCCGATGTCCCTAATATTGTTGCAATTAAAGAGTCATCAGATGATCCCCGTCGCATCACGGATCTCTTTAATGAAGTTGGTGATCGCTTTACCATTTTCTGCGGTGTCGACGATTTAGCTTTAGAAAGCATTGTCTTAGGCGCAGCCGGATGGGTATCCGGATTGGTCAATGCGTTCCCACACGAAAATCGTTTGCTATGGGACTTAGCAATGGCCGGTAAATTTGAAGAAGCACGTGCTGTGTACCGTTGGTACATGCCATTGCTCCATCTCGACACCAAAGTGAAATTAGTGCAATACATTAAATTGGCACAGCAAGAATGCGGTTACGGTTCAGAATTGACCCGCGCACCTCGTTTGCCAATAGTCGGCGCTGAACGCGAAGAAGTGTTAAAGATCATTCGCACTGGTATCAAAAATAAACCAAGTGCGACGTCAGTTGCTAAAGCCTAATTCAGATCTTTGGCGCTGAAATTGAGAAACGGGAACATTTGTGGCAAACAGATGTTCCCGTTTCGTATTTGATAATAGTCACTTTTTTGTTCGTTAAAAAATCTTAGATAAACAATTGAAATCCTACATTGGTAAAATTGAATCATGATTTGAAAGCGATTTGACAACTGTTAAGCTTCACTTGGTCCAGCGATAATCACAAGTAGAGGAAAGTATGAAACATTATACCTTTATTATTCTGCTTTTGTTCACATTGCATTTAGGATCAGCAGAGCAAAAAAATGTTTTGTTTATTGCGATAGATGATTTGCGTCCTGAATTAGGTTGTTATGGGAATACGCTGGTTAAAAGCCCTCATATAGATGCATTGGCAAAAAAAGGACTTCTATTCCAACGTGCCTATTGTCAGCAATCCGTGTGTAATCCGTCGCGAGCCAGTGTTTTAACGGGACTGCGTCCTGACTCGACACGCGTATGGGATCTCAGTACACATTTTCGAAAAAATGTCCCCGATGTGATTACCTTGCCACAACATTTTAAAAATAACGGCTATACAGCGGTTGGTATGGGTAAGATTTTTCACAATAGTTTGCCAGACCCACAATCTTGGACAGTTCCTCAGCTGCAGCCAGCTCCTACTAATCAATATTCGAAAAAAACCTTTGCTGCTATACGTCGCGAAAAAGAAGAAGCGCGGGCGGCAGGAAAATCTGATTTTTATATTGCGAATCGTATTCGTGGTCCCGCGACAGAAATGGAAGATATTGCAGATGATCAACGAGTAGATGGTGCGCTGACCACACTGGCGATTAATCAATTACAAACATTAGCTGACAGTAAAAACCCATTTTTCATGGCGGTCGGATATTATTTACCACATTTACCGTTTACTCCACCAAAAAAATATTGGGATTTATATAATCCGCTCGAAATTCCATTAGCAGATAATCAATATTTACCCAAAGGAGCACCCGCAGTTGCGTTTGGTGATAACGCCTGGGGCGGCACATATGAACTACGTGATACCATGCATTTTCGCACGATGCCAAGTCCCTTTGAGGGTTCGCTTGAAGAAGAGCAACAGCGCCATTTAAAACATGGTTATTATGCATCCATTAGTTTTGTGGATACACAAATTGGCAAGTTACTAGCAGAATTAGAGCGCTTACAGCTAACGGAAAATACAATAATCGTATTATGGAGTGACCATGGTTGGAAATTAGGAGAGCATAATGGTTGGTGTAAGCAGACAAATTATGAAATTGATACACGAACCCCATTGTTAATTTGCACGCCACAGTACCAGTCGGAAGAAAAAGAATGCAAAGCACTGGTTGAATTTGTTGATATTTATCCATCGATATGTGCTTTGGCTGGATTGCCAATACCAGAACATACCCAGGGACGGAGTTTGGTTCCGCTTATCAATAATCCCAAAATGGTTTGGGACCATGCCGCCTATAGTCAATTTCCACGAAGCCATGGCAGTAAAAAATACATGGGGTATACTATAAGAACGGATCGTTTTCGTTTTGTAGCGTGGCTAGATCAAACGAACAATAAAGTAACGGAGACTGAGTTGTATGATCATCAAAATGACCCACATGAAAATAATAATGTAGTTAATGATCCTCAGTTCTCAGCAGTATTGGAGGAATTAGCAAGTAAACTGAACACTCAGTTTGCTTATTAATTTGTACCTTCAAATAATGAATAGGTATTAGTCATTATACTTTTGAATAAAGATGTCTGGAGCGCATTATATACTGCAGCATCGATTACTGTTTAACGGCTAAGAAATATCATAAATAAATCAGCGCTCAGGTATCGCATATGATACTGGAACGTTGCAATTCGTCCCATTGAAATAGTAAATTGGCCGAAATTGACAAGAGATAATTTATAAACAGACATTAGCGTAAACATAACGTAAACAGGTGGTGAAAAGTGACCTTAACAACGTCAGGAAATCTAACATGAAACGATGCTCGCTATTATTTTTGATCTTTTCAATGCTCAATGTCATCGAATCAAGTGAGCGTCCCAATGTTCTGTTTATTGCTATGGACGATCTCAATGATTGGGTTGGGGTAATGGGTGGTCATCCCCAGGCACGCACACCACATATTGACCGTCTTGCCAAACGTGGCGTGCTATTCACCAACGCTCATTGTGCTGCGCCGGCCTGCAATCCATCCCGCTCTGCTATTATGACTGGTATCGCACCCAATGTGTCCGGTTTATATGCTAACGAACAAAAGATGCGTGAGTTAATGCCTGATGCAGTTTTGTTGCCGCGCTATTTAGCACAACATGGATATTGGTCAGCAGGTTCTGGCAAATTGCTGCACTATTTTATAGACGCAGCTTCATGGGATGATTATTTCCCAGCAAAAGAAACAGAGAATCCTTTCCCTCGTACATTATATCCAGAAAAAAGGCCGGTTAGTATTCCACACGCAGGCCCGTGGATGTATGAAGAAACAGATTGGGGTGGATTACCAGTAACCGATGAAGAATTTGGTGGAGATTGGTTAGTTTCTAAATGGATCGGTGAACAATTGCAAAGCAAACATGATAAGCCTTTTTTTCTTGCCTGTGGAATTTATCGACCTCACGAACCATGGTTCGTGCCTCAAAAATATTTTGATATGTTTCCGCTTGATGATGTGCAGATGCCACCCGGTTTGAAAGAAGATGATTTAGACGATTTACCGCCAATAGGCAAAAAAATGGGCCCCAATCGTTATTTAGCGCATATTAAAGAACATGACCAATGGCGTAATGGCATACAAGGCTATCTGGCATCAATTGCCTTTGCCGACGCTATGGTGGGGCGTGTGCTTGATGCCTTGGACGCGAGTCCGCATAAAGATAATACCATTGTAATTTTATGGAGTGATCACGGCTGGCACTTGGGTGAAAAGCAACATTGGCAGAAATTTACAGGGTGGCGGGTGTGCACGCGCATTCCATTAATCATTCACGTTCCCAAGGGGGTGTCTAGTTTACAAAATGGAACTACTCCAGGGACTATTTGCGATAAACCAGTCAATTTATTGAGTTTATTTAATACCATTACTGATTTGACAGAAGTCCCTCGTCATAATTCAGACTCAATCCCAAGCTTATTACCATTATTAAAAGACGCATCGGCTGAATGGCCACACGTTTCGATTACTTACCTCAATAAAGCCAATCAATTTGCCATTAGCGGACAGGATTGGCGTTATATTCGTTACAATGATGGTGGCGAAGAGTTGTATGACATTCAAAAAGATCCCTATGAGTGGACAAATTTGGCGTTAAATCCGGATCATAAAGACATGCTTGAAAAAATGCGTCAACATCTGCCTAAACTCATTACTAAATAACACGACCGGATTTCAGAATATTCTGGTGCTATTACAGAAGTATATAATTCGAGTATATATTTCTAATTATCTATCTGATTGGTCAGAGAGCTAGATGCGTGCAATCGGCTAAATCTTTGTGCGATATCCGTTTTATATTCAGGACAAATAAATTATTTTTAAGTGTTGAGTTGTGGCGCTTTATTCAAGTGTCATTATGTCTCATGGTTTTGATCTTATACGACGAAAGGTGGAATCTCTTTGCGGAGAAAGGGAAATGAGTTTTTTATGCTTGGTGCCATCTGTTCATAATGAGGATTCATTCTCGGCGAGGTGGTTTCATGAATAATGTGGCGCTAAATGCTAACCTCCATGTAATTATGATATTATTGTCTTGTAGTGTGCTGCAGATGTTTGCGGCGGAAGAGAAAACAAAAACACAGCGGACTAACGTTTTATTCATTATATCTGATGATTTAACAGCAACGGCATTGTCCTGTTACGGAAATACGGTTTGTAAAACGCCACATATTGATCGACTTGCTCGTCGAGGAATGTTGTTTACGCGCGCTTATTGCCAGGGGGCGTATTGTGGCCCATCACGGGCTTCGTTTATGTCTGGCTATTATCCACATGCGACGGGTATGCAGGGTTATGGTAGCCCACGACCCATGATTGGAGATCGTGCGACTTGGGCACAACATTTTAAAAATTCAAATTATTACACGGCTCGGGTCAGTAAAATATTTCACATGGGTGTCCCGGGTGACATTGAAAAAGGGTCAGACGGCGCTGACGATCCCGTAACATGGACTGAGCGTTTCAATAGTCCTGGACCAGAATGGAAAGCTCCAGGCATTGGCCAAACACTCGAAGGAAATCCTGAAGGCAATAAAAAAGTTATGGGTGGGAATACTTTTGTGGTGGTAGCAGCGGATGGAGATGACTTAGTACATTCCGATGGTAAAACAGCAGAGAAAGCCTGTGAATTAATAGAGCAACATAAAAACGACGCATTTTTTCTCGCCATTGGATTTGTTCGTCCGCATGTTCCATTTGTTTCTCCAGCTTCTTATCATACTGATTATCAATGGGAAAACATGGTGTTACCTGAAAAAATTATGGGTGACTGGGACGATATCCCCAAAGCAGGTATTAATTATAAAACCAGTGTAAATATGAAAATGAATATTGAACAGCAGCGTCGTGCTGTTGGCGGTTATTATGCCGCCGTAAATTATATGGATGCGCAAGTTGGGAAGATTCTAGATGCCTTGGATCGCGCGGGCCTTACTGATAATACGATAATTATTTTTACTAGTGATCATGGTTACCACCTGGGTGAACATGATTTTTGGGCGAAGGTGAGTTTACACGAAGAGTCTGCCCGAGTTCCACTTATTATTAGTGTGCCAGGTAAAAAACCTGGCGTTAGTAACTCATTTGTAGAATTATTAGATCTCTATCCGACTACAGCATCTTTATGCGGTCTAGAAGCGCAGCCGAGATTACAGGGAATAGACATGAGTTCTCTTTTTGATGATCCGAATAAACAGCTTCGTAACACGGTATTTTGTGTATCTGGTGGCAGTAAGCGAATGTTGTTGCGTGAAGACCAATGGGCTTACATCCAATATGGAGAAAAGACAGAGGATGGTATTGAGTTATTCGATATGAAGAAAGACCCGAAGCAGTATACAAACCTCGCTAATGACCCAGCATTTGCGGAAGTTGTAGCCACATTTAAACAAAAAATGACAGAAAAACTTGCAGCCGTTCGTACTAATGATCTTAAAGAGAAATGATGTCTATGTTAAATAGTAATCTCTTTAATAATCGTTACATGGACCCGTGCGAAAAAACGTGCCGGTAATTCACTTAGAACAGCGCAGTAGCGACCTCATTTTAGGATGGTAGAGCGCATGAAAAGCCAGTTTAAGTACGTTTGTTGTAATACCCTACACCTGTAGCATGTAACCAACTCATTTTTCTTGGTACTGGCCGTAAGTTGGGTGTAAACTCCTCTTACATAACGGGCTACCAATGAAAAGACGAGCGAAACTTGGTATAGAGAGGCCACAGCGACCTGTTTGGTTTCTGTGGTCGGTAGGTTTGTCTGTTTGCATACTGTGTTGGATGCCTGCTTTGGTGTCGGGGGCAGATTTATCAACACAGACGACTTCATTAGATAAACAGGTGCTCGCTCCGTTCTTTGAATCGCATTGCCTGACCTGTCATGGTCCGAAAAAGCAAAAAGGCAGTATGCGATTTGATACCATGTCATTTGAAATCACCAACAGTACCAATGCACAATTGTGGCAAGATGTTTTAGACGCGTTAAATGCTGGAGACATGCCACCAAAGGAAGAAAAACAGCCGAG
>JAHEDF010000468.1 GCA_024641365.1 Planctomycetota bacterium
TGATCATTGCTGACCTCGGACGCCTTCGCGCGCGGTCAGGGGTGACCGTCGCTCGAGGACGGTCTGCTTATTGTTGGTTGTCGAGTGAAATACCGGAACGTGGCGCAGCAGGTTGTTCTGCCGGTTTTTCAGCTGGCGCTGGAGCTGGTTGAACTGGAGCTGCTGGTGTTTCTGCGGCGGGAGCAGTCGCAGGCTGCGTTTCGGTTGCTGGAGTTGCTGGAGTTGCTGCGGCTGGCGTTGTTGGCTCTGTCGTAGGAGCTGCTGGAGTAACTGGTTCGACTATTGGTGTTGGCGTTGCTGGAACTGGGTCAGTACTTGGTGTAACAGGAACAGTAATCGTGTTAGTTGCAGGATCGGCAGGTGGAGTTGGTGGCGTCGGGGCAGCAGGCAACGTTGTCGATGGTGTATCGCCAACAGGTATTGTCGCTTCTTGAGCGCCCGCTGCCTGGCCAAAATCTCCGGCATGCTGAACTGATAAGATAAGTACAATTCCCATAAATACAGTTGATAACCAACCGGTGATTTTACTCATTTTGCGACCAGCGCCGACACCTAAGGTGCTATCTAATTGGCCACCACCACCAAAGGCACTGGATATATCGCCAGCACCACCTTGGAGTAAAATTAGACCAATGAGAAAAATGCACAAAGGCACAAGCACGATGAATAATGCCAAGGTTAAGGTCGTCACGACTGAGCTCGCTAATAAGGTTGTTTAAATGATATCAGGCTGCGGCAATAATCGCTGAAAAATCAGCGGCTTTTAGGCTTGCTCCACCAACTAATGCGCCATCGACATCAGGTTGAGAGAGCAATTCTTTGGCGTTATCAGGTTTTACTGATCCGCCATATTGAATTCGAATTTTATCTGCTAATTCGCCAACTAATTCACGTAAAACACCGCGAACAAAAGCATGAGCTTCCTGGGCTTGTGCTGTAGTTGCGGTGCGACCAGTACCAATGGCCCACACTGGTTCGTAAGCAATTACGAGAGTATTTAATTGATCTGCAGATAAGCCCGCTAAAGCGCCAGTAATTTGTTTCTTTAAAACAGCTTCTAACTGTCCGCCATCGCGTTCAGCAAGGGTTTCACCAATACAAACTATTGGAATTAATTTTTGTGCTAAGACAGCTTTCAAACGTTTATTAACCGTCTCGTCTGTTTCACCAAATAATTGGCGGCGTTCACTGTGGCCAAGAATAACATATTTTGCACCTGCAGCTTTTAATTGGCTTGCAGAAATCTCGCCGGTAAAGGCACCTTTTTCTTCCCAATATGCATTTTGACCGCCAACGCCAATTGCCGACCCCGCCGTTGCTTCAGCAATTGCGTGAACAGCTAAGGCCGTTGGACAAACTGCTACCTCTGCCTTACTAGCAGCAGCAGCTTTCGCTAATTCTTTTACTAAAGCGGTGCCTTCTTCGACCGTCAAATTGAGTTTCCAATTACCTGCTATGAACGGCTTTCGCGACATGACATCCTTTTGTATCAACCGGGCTCGGAACTCAGCTTTGAGCTCGTTTAGCGGCGGGGCGAAGACAATAGAGTGGTGCCTACTTCGGTCAATGCCCCCAAAGTGCCACTTTAGGCCACAAGGTACGCAAAAAGACGCTTTGAGATATCGTCAAAACTTGTGTTTAGTTCAGTTTATCCTTTTATAGCGAATTAGATCCCACGGTAAAAAGGTGGAATCACCCGTTTTTTATACAAAGAGCCCTACCATGGCCATGGTACCACCATTTTTTAGTCCACCTGCTTGCGCCTCGGGCAGTCCCTCAGATGTTCGTAGACATGCATGAAACGACCGTCCTTGTGAGTAGCCTTGGCCTAATGGGTGGTAGCTTAGCCGCAGCACTGTCTCGCGTTGGCTGGCGAGTCCTGTTACATCATCGCCGCCCAGAAGTGGCACAACACGGCGAAGAACTCGGCTATGGGAAGGCAATCGCTGCAATCGAACAAGGCTTAGAGCGGGCTGATATTGTGGTTGTCTGTTCTCCAGTCAGTACTATTTCAGAAACGATTCATACGCTAGCGAGCATCCATCCGCGACCAATTTTTACTGATGTCGGTAGCGTCAAAGGTCCTATTTGTGCCGACTTGCAAGATTTGGGAAAAAGTGGGCGTTATATAGGCAGTCACCCAATGGCTGGAAGTCATCTCCAAGGCTTACAACACGCACGGGCTGATTTGTACCATGATTGTATGACGGCAATCACCCCAATTGCTGATACGCCTGAGTCATCAATTGAATTGGTCGAAAAAATGTGGAAAGCTGTGGGTGCACGCGTCAGCCGGTTTACTCCTGAAGCACACGACGAAGCAGTCGCACAGGCATCTCATTTGCCCCACATTATGGCTGCCGCCACTGCAGCATTGTTAGGAGCAAGTGCTGCACCACTCGCTGCATCGGGCTTTCGCGACACTACACGGGTCGCAAACGGAAGCCCTGAATTATGGACAGATATTTTATTACATAATCGTTCCGCTTTATTAGCGGTTTTGCCTACTATTCAAAAATATTTGGCAGGTTTGGAACAGGCATTAAATATTAATGATGCAAATACTTTAACCATTTTACTTGAACAAGGGCGAGCTGGACGCAAACGTTTCGAACAACACGCACCACTTGATATTCCCACCATAGCTGAAGAAGCATGAGCGGAAGACATCTGGCTTGTGCGGCGGTAATTTACAGTGGAATTATCCTAAGCGGTAATACAGGAGAATTTACCAATTCATTTGCTATAGATTTAGGTCCAAAACGCTACCGATGCGAAACTATCGGGCAAAATAATCGTTTTGAACAACATGGCTCCTTTTCAACAAACATCCATGCCAGTTGGATGTTGCGATTTTGGGATACAGGGTTTGAGTCCCCTGGATTTATTGGCGGACTTGGGTTGGCATATGGATTTTATGAAGACAACGACATTAATTATCAAATATTTGAATGGCGCGCTGACATGGGACCAGCATTTGATCCCACCCCATGGATGCGCGTAGCGATTTTGGCTTTTGGCGGCATTGGTTATCATGATATTAACCTACCGCCAAATTCTTACGCTTTAACGGGCATTGGCGGTGCTGGAATGTGGGGGTTTAGTTATGGTGCTCATGCTATGCTCACCCTAAAACCGTGGGATAATTTTCATCTGAGTTTACAAGGTGGATTTCGCGGTCTATACGCCAGTTTTGCCATTATTGAAAATAATATTATTAACCGCTCAGCTACTATATCTGCGACTGGTTTTTTGGCAGGTGGCAGTTTAGATTTTGTTTTTTAAAATAAATGACTGATGCTGAAATCAGCATCAGTCATTTATTATAATTACTAATATTCCCCGTTTATTGGCGACGACGCAAGCTTAAGCCAATTGCACATAATCCTAGCAAGGCGAATGTCGCAAACCCAGAACCTAATCCACAGCTACTTGAATCCGATCCACTATTTACTGTGCCTGGCGTTGCCTTGTTTCCGCCCGTCGG
>JAHEDF010000469.1 GCA_024641365.1 Planctomycetota bacterium
CCAGGAAAATACGTTTAATCGAAGACGGATTAACCGCAGAGGACGCAGAGAGCGCAGAGGGAATTTATAAAAATAATCTTAGCTCATTCCATTACCTGTAAATGCCAATAAACGGTAATTTATATTATAGATTATTTAAAAAACCATCTCTGCGCCCTCTGCGCCCTCTGCGGTTAATTGCCTTTTGGTGAATTTTCAATATTTCAATAAATGCCGATTTAAACGAGGTTCTTAGCCGAACAGCATTGTGTGTCGTTATTTATAGACGTACATTTAGTTGGCTAAATGCTCCTTTAAAAATTGACGAATTACGTCTTTTGTCTCGGATGTGCTAAATTCTTTCCCACCATGACCAGCACCTTCAATGACATGTAATTGCGAAAATACGCCTGCTGCTTTCAACGCTGCGTCTAAACGTTGGCTTTGATCTAACGGCACACCTGGATCTTTGCTGCCATGCAGAATTACAAATGCAGCATCGTCTTTGGATACTTGGTAAAGCGCGCTCGCTTCTTTTGCTTTTTCTGGTATATCACGAACGATGCCGCCTAACATGCGTGCACCATTACTTTTTGCGAGGTCCTCATCTGTTTTTCCCGGGCCAGGCGTATTTGGCGGCATAGTTAATAAGTCGGTTGGTCCGAACATATCGATGACGGCTTTGACGCGGCTTGACACTTTTTCATCTACAGGTGCTGAAGTCGTGCCAACTAAAGCTGCTAAATGTCCACCCGCCGAACTGCCTGCCGAAGCAATGCGATCAGGATCTAAATTAAATTTTTCTGCGTTTGAGCGCAGCCAACGCACTGCGGCATGGCAATCATCGATTTGCGCTGGCCACTGAGCGACATGTAATAAACGATAATTAATACTGGCAACCGCGTAGCCTTCTTCGACTAACCAAATGAGTGGACAATTTTCTTTACGCCCACTTTTCCACCCACCACCATGTATCCACATGACGACTGGCATCGGTTTTTCGGTTGGTTTTTCTGGGATATATAAATCTAACAATAACGCACCGGTTTTTGTGCCGACATAGGTTTGATTCGAAACGACTTTCACCCCTGCTGGTAATGTCGGACGCACATCGCCACTTGGACGTGCATTGGTTGGTTCAACATTGGTGAGTAAATCGCCGAGGTCTGCGCGCGCAGCGGCAACTTCTTTTTGTAATTCAGCAACAATTTCTGGATGCTTGTCAGCTAAATTCGTCGTTTCTCCCGGATCACGACGCATATTATAGAGCGCTATACCTAATTCTTCGACACGATAACCATGGCGACTAGCAATGCCGTAAATGCCCGATTGTTCAATCGACATCGGTTTGCCTTTACCCCAATTCGATGGCTTTCCGCCTTTGCCGGGTTCGGCAGCAACGGTTAAATATTTATGCGGTACATGTAATTTCCAATCGCCTTTGCGCACGGCTTGCAATTCTTTACCCGCATAATGCCAGATTATTTCTCGGCCAGGTGCATTTTCTTTACCTAATAATAAGGCTGACAAATTGAGCGAATCACGTTTGCCTGCTGGCACTTCTGCACCAATTAAGGAAGCAAACGTGGCATATAAATCAATCGTGGTAAATATTTTATCTTCGACTCGACCAGCCGGCACTTTGCCCGGCCAACGTGCAATCCCTGGAATGCGCACACCCCCTTCAAAGGTAGTTAATTTTCCTTCACGCAGTGGCGTAGCAAAACCAGCGTGTTCACCGTACGAAATAAATGGGCCATTGTCAGAGGAAAATATAATTAACGTATTATCATCTAACCCAAGATCTTTAATCGTTTTACTAATTTGCCCAATTGACCAATCTAGTTCTTGGATCACATCACCATAGAGCCCACGATTACTAGTGCCTTTAAACGTATCGGTCGCAAAAATTGGCACATGTGGCATGATGTGTGGTACGTATAAGAAAAATGGTTTATCTTTATTCTCGGTAATAAATTTAACACATTTTTCAGTAATCCGTTTGGTAAAGTAGGCTTGGTCAGGATTTAGTTCGGTAATTTCCGTATTTTCATACCACGGCAATGCTGGGAAATCAGGGGAGACAGGATGCAGCGGACCATTGTCATTCGAATAAGGAATGCCTGCCCAATCATCAAAACCGCGACGATTGGGTTGATAAACGGGATGATCACCTAAATGCCATTTCCCATACATGCCAGTCGCATAGCCCTTACTCTTAAAAATATTTGATAATAATACTTCTTTGGGATGTATGCCTGTCGGACTGGTGTGGTTGAGCGCACCGCTCATACTTACTCGGTTCGAATAACAGCCAGTCATTAAAGCTGCTCGCGAAGCCGTACAGACGGATTGCGCAACATAGAATTGGGTAAAGCGCGTTCCCTCAGCAGCTAATTTATCAATGTTCGGTGTTTTAATATCGGTTGCCCCATAACAACCGAGATCGCCATAGCCAAGATCATCTGCATAAATAAATACAATATTCGGAAGTTTTGCAGGACCGTCTGCTGCCGGTAAGGTCGTAATAGTCGCAAAAATTGAGCATAATAAAATCGCGGTAAGAATATGAATGTTTCGCATATGCGCAGCATTTCATCTATGACGTGAATTACCACGACTGTATCTGGAACACGACAATAATTGAGCGACACGGACTATTACACTGATGAAACCATGCAGTTTTTGGTGTTAAAACTAATTTGTGTCCGGAAGTTCGGAAGTCCGGACGCATATAAGGACTTCCGGACGCTTACGGCATCGGCACTTGCTGTGGGTGCATTAAATACGCGACCAAATTTGTTATTTGTTCTTCAGTCAATATTTGCAAAAGACCATCTGGCATTAATGAGGATGTTGATGTTAGTACGCTGGCGACTTCATCGCTCGCTAAGGTAAGTCGCTCGGTCATGGTTTGTAATGTTAATGTGGTTGGCGTACGAGCACCAACCACACCACTTAATTGGCGACCATCTTTCATCGTCACCGACGACATGACAAAATCCGCGCCCACTACGGCACTCGGGTCGGCAATATTATCAATCACATAAGCTAGATCATGGCGGCCAGCTCCGGTTAAATCTGGGCCAATGACGCCCCCTGTCCCATAAAGTTTATGACAGGTACTGCAAACCGTGGTAAAAACTAGTCGCCCCTGTGATAAATTGGCTTTCGCCAGCACTGCTGGGGTTAACTGTGCTTTCCATTTTTCCATTAATTTTAATTTATCTTCGGGTGTGTCGCGTAAGGCGCCCCATACTTCCGTTAATTGCTTGGTTAATGCGTCATCATTAAAACCGCGCATTTGGCGCGCATGAAAGGCGTTTACATCGGCGCGCGGAATCTGATTTTTATCGTCACCAAGGTGAGCAAGTAAGACACGCGCAAATGTCGGGCGTGAGACCAATACTGTCATGACCTCATTTTTTGCGTCGCCACGAAAGGCATTGCGATAACGTTTGACTAACATGTCGGCAATCGCCGGATCATCAAATAACGCGAGAC
>JAHEDF010000470.1 GCA_024641365.1 Planctomycetota bacterium
GACGCATTAGCAGCCAGTCATCAGTTGGAAAATCCCGCCCGCCGAGCACCGCTAATCGGGCAAAATGGGAGCACAGCGACCGCCCGATTATTTTTTCAAAGCGAAGCGCATGAAAAAAAGTCGCGACAAAGGAGCGCGGGGCCTGGGGCAGAGCCCCAAAACAAAAAGCACTCTTTAATTAATATTCGCAACAATAGGCGTTCCATCCACCGGTGTGCCTTCATCACGGCCCATGCGCGCTAATCCTTGATGCGCAACCGTCACGAAACCAGTGCCATCAACTAATAATAAGCGATAAATTGCTGCTGCATCATCATTGCGGCCTTGGGTTTCTGCGATCCATCCCGCAATCATTGTAAGCGGTAATGCTTCAATGCCTTCTTGGACTTTATTGAGTCCATCAATAGTGAGATCCCACGGTAAATAACCAAGACCATAACAGCCCATGCGCGCAGCATATAATGTCACGAGCGAGGTACGTTCGACTTCAACTAAATCAGTTAATTTAAAGCACCATTCTAAATCAGCACGGGCAAGGTCTAATTGATTATTGCGTGTCCATAAACCCGCACGCAAAAGACGCTCGACAGGCGTCACATCGTCGCCATTGAGCGCTTGTAATAAAATTTCTTCGCACCCTAAAGCCATTAACGTAAAGAAGTCGCGCACGTAATCGAATAATAAGAAAGGATCATCATCAGCGCGACCTAAATAAAGCACCGTTTCCGCTGGGTCATTAATTGCCATTAAATGTCGGGCTAACGACAAATCATCACCTTGGGTGCGTGGATCGCGTAACGATAATTTATATCCTAATGCACGACAACGCTGTAAGCCGGCACGGAACGACGCAATGTGCCCATTATCGCCTCGATCGTATAAATAACTTAAGTACATGCACAAACGTAATGAAATGGTTTGTGCATACGAACTGAGAATAACTTGTTCGTCCGGAGATCCGCGAATCAGCTGTTTAATTAATTCTAAGGCACGTTCGAGATTAGGCGACAAACCATCGTACCGAGCGGCATCTTCTAATTGTGGTAATAACCATAAACAGAAACGGCTGCGCACATAGTCGCCTGATTCCTGATATGATAAAATTTCGCGCACGGCGCGCTCTAAGCCATCTTGTCCAGATAATGCACGTAAACGCGCTAATTCGAAAATCGCATCTTGCGCTAACGGATGATCTAAATGCTGTGATAAAAATTGACGCATTTCTGCTTCAGCAGCAGAATTTAATCCCGCACGTTGATAGGCTAAGCATAACATGAAATGTGCTTCAGCAGCTTCAGCGGCTTCCGGATGTTCATTCATGAAACGGCGATAGGCATCTATTGCCAAGGTGTGCATGCCTTGGCGTAATAATTCATTCGCCACGGCATGGCTTGGCACCATTAATGGACTGCGTCGTCGTTCTATGGCTACTTTACGAACAATTAATTGCGTTTTCCAAGTGGCTAAAGCGACCTGCGAAGAAGCAGTACCTGAAGGCACTAACACATCTTGGAATACCAGCGGCTCTTCCGTGCCTAATGTCAGCGATAATTTAGAGCCCACTACCTCAATAATTAAATCGCGAACATTATGGTGCGGATGTTCACGTGAGGTTGTCGAGTGCGAGCGCAGTGGGCGCATAGTTAACCATTCAGGCCACACCACTTCGGCATCTGAACCTTGGCCGCGCGCAATGGCCATCCATTTACCATCATACGAACCAATGCGGAATTGGTACGCTTGGCCTGGGGGCATGCCACGTAAAAATAACCAAAATTCGGTACCACGCACCACTTCTACGCTTAATTTAATGCGAATGTCTTCTGCTGGCGGTGCATGCATTGGATAAATTTGCAAACCATTACCACCAACTAATAAACCACCCATTTCCGGATGCATAACTTGTCCAACAACATCACCTAAGATGGCTGTCGAATTTCCACCAAATGGTCCCAAATCATTTACCGCTGCAAAATCCCAACTGCCTGATGGTATCCAGGCGCCTTCACGTTCTTTGGCTAAACGCTGGCGTTCAATTTCACTAAAGGACGCGGATAATTGTGATAACAACGTTCTCAGTTCGCCGGCAAATACTTCACAGTCGGGATAACGATCTTGCGCATCAAGCGCTAAAGCCCATTCAATAATAACATGAACGGCTTGCGGTGCTTCTGGCCAAAAATCAGACAATGTCGAACGATCGCCAACTTGTACGCGTTTAATAAATTGCAGTACATTTTCCTCTGGACCCATTTCACACGGAGTATGAAGGGTTAATAATTCAAATAAAATAACACCCATTGAATAAATATCAGTACGTTTATCCGCTAATTGTGATTCACCGCGCGCCTGCTCAGGCGACATGTAAGCAGGCGATCCTAAAACCTGCCCAAATTGCGTACTGCGTACTATGCGTTGGCTGCCAGTACTATTTGGCCCCATGGTCGGATACGTTTCGCTTTTACGGTTTACCGAAGGCCGAATGCTAGAAGACATCTCGCGCGCATCACGTTGTTTGCGCTGCATAATGGTCGTCGAAATGCCTTTTTTGGCTTCTGGATCTGGATTGGTTTTTTTACTGACATCAGGTTTACTGCCTGGTTCATTAGTAGCATCAGTAGTAGATTTCCCATCAGCGTCCATAATAACCGTGGCTGCTTCTGGTTTCGTCGTATCAGTAAATATTTCATCGTATGCTGACTCGACAGCGGTCGGTATAGTTACATTATCATCACGTAAACTACGTGCTAACCCCCAGTCTAATACCCATACTTCACCGAAAGAACCAACCATAATATTTGCTGGCTTTAAATCGCGGTGCACAATGTCTTGTGCATGTGCATAGGAAATGACTTCTAATAATTTTAAGAATAAGGTCAGTCGTTCAATTAATGCAAATTGTCGCCAGTGATCCTGATGCGACTTCATTTTCTCAATATGCTCTTCCAATGACGTCCCACGCGCCAATGACATAAAATAACAACGCGCATTATCGGGCATGCGCCCGGATTCAAAAAGTGCAACTATACCTGGATGGTTTAAGCGTGCTGTATATTTAATTTCTTGTTCAAATCGTGCTACTATTTCGCTATCGTCAGCTAACGTATGGTCTAAAACTTTTACTGCGACTTCGCGCTCTAAATCATGGTCCCATGCAGCAAAGACACGACCGGTAGACCCACGCCCTAACTCACGAAGCAAGGCGTAGCGACCATTGATCAACTTTTGGTCGGAATCTGATGGCATTTGTGGGGAGACAGTACTTCAAAGAGAGCCACATCGCAACTGAACCTCACCACGAACTCTCATTCTAATGCCACAGTAGATGTAACACTGCGTGTCGCAGATCGGGGACAGCTTGGTGATAAATTTTTGCCGTTTGCACCCAATCTACCAATTAACATAAATTTAGCGGTCTATTTAGACTCGTTTCATCTATCGCCTCGATCACAACGGCACGACGACAGCATGCGACTGTTAT
>JAHEDF010000052.1 GCA_024641365.1 Planctomycetota bacterium
GAGGAAAGCTGTGCTTTTTTTCAATAACCACAGGATTTCCACCTTGGTATTTCTCCGTTTCTCCGGTCCTCCATGTAAGTGTCTTATTATTTAGGATATAGTGAGCCGGAATTGGTATAAATAGCAGTCAACATTAGCACATTATAATCAACTCTCGGTAATTTCGTTGCTTATTTTTAGGGCAATGACCAAGTGTATAGGACCATCTTAGAACCACGGTCCTAAGATGGTCATGTATATTTTGCCGTTGTGCCTTCGCTGCAAACGTATGCAGCCCTTTCTTGCCCATGGTTAAGTGCTAGCACATATCGCATCGATAGCCTGTAATTCTTCTGCTGTAAAATGTAAGTTTTGAATACAGACAACATTTTGTTGGACTTGCTCAGGAGCACTTGCACCAATTAACACCGAGGTCACGCGCGCATCTTTTAGCACCCACGACAAGGCCATTTGCGCCATGGTTTGTCCGCGACTTTTTGCAATTTCATTTAATTGTCGGACTTTCCCAATAACTGCTTCCGTTACAGCCCCACGTCCAATACCACCATTTCCTGGATCGGCAGCAGCACGCGAACCAGGTGGAATTCCATTTAAATAACGATCGGTTAAAATGCCTTGTGCCAATGGCGAAAAAACAATGACGCCAACGCCTTCTTTTCCCGCAGTTGGCAATACAGTTTGTTCAACACCGCGTTCAAATAAATGATAGCGTGGTTGATGAATAGTAATTGGCGCCCAGCCACGTTGTTTGGTTATTGCCACCGCTTCACTAAAACGCGGATCGGGATAGTTACTAATGCCAGCATACAGCGCCTTGCCTTGCCGTACGATATCTTCAAGTGCGCCAATGGTTTCCTCGAGCGGCGTATCTGGATCAGGGCGATGCGAATAAAATATATCAAGATGGTCTAACTTTAATCGTTTGAGAGATTGTTCACATGATTGAATTAATGATTTACGGCTACCCCATTCACCATACGGCCCTGGCCACATCCGATAACCAGCTTTTGAACTAATTACTAATTCCTCACGCGGAAATTGATTCACAATATTGCCAAATAATTCCTCACTAGCTCCGGCTGGCCGACCATAATTATTTGCAAAATCAAAATGCGTAATGCCAACATCAAAAGCCGCTTTAAAAATTGCAAAGCTCGCTTCTTCAGCACGGTAACTGCCGATAGCCTGCCACCCACCTAAGCTAACTGCCGGTAATAACAAACCTGATCGGCCACAACGACGGTACTGCATGTGGTCATAACGATCGACAGCAAAAGACATCATAAGCTCCAAAACGGTGAGCGGTGACGATGGACATGGACAGCTCTTGCTCAAGTAGCGACGTTAGCAGCTTCCATTTGTTTTATTGGTGTAAAATGGCTGCTTTTACCACATTTCTTGAGCGGTTCCAACACCAACACCTGCTCATAGCAATGCATTTTAAGCAACCGCTTATCATGCCTTTTCATGCAAACTCATGGCATCATCCGCTATGGAGTCAGCATTTTCTGCTAGGACACCTGTTTTTACCACTTCCGGTAGTTGCTTAGACGCGGTCAGCTTTAGCCTGCCGCCCTTCCACCCCACATGGGGCTTGTATCGCTGAGGTAATAATGCGCGTCGTACTCTCTCATTTCATGTGGATTGCCATCGGATTACTCGGTGCTGGTGCTTTGGCCGGTATGGCAATTAATAATGGTGAAACCATAAATGCCGCTTGGTTACTGACTGCTGCCATATGCTGTTATATTGTTGGGTATCGTTTTTATAGTCGCATTATTGGTGAGCGCATATTTGCACTCAACGATAGGCGTCAAACTCCTGCCATACGTTTAAATGATGGACATGATTTTGTACCTACTCCTAAATGGGTGGCATTTGGTCATCACTTTGCGGCAATTGCTGGTGCCGGCCCGTTAGTAGGCCCAATTTTAGCCGCGCAATTTGGCGTCCTACCTGGTGCATTATGGATTATTATTGGCGTGGTATTAGGCGGTGCCGTCCAAGACATGGTTATTTTATGCGGATCAATGCGGCGTGACGGGAAATCACTCGGTCAAATAGCACGTGACGAAATTGGGCCCTTTGCAGGTATTTTATCTTTAGTCGCGATCGTCGGTATTATTTTAATTTTAATTGCCTTTTTAAGTTTAGTGGTGGTCAATGCACTTGCCGAATCGCCGTGGGCAACGGTCACTATATTAGCAACGATACCAATTGCTTTATTGATGGGTTTTTGGATGCGCTTAATTCGTCCAGGCAAAGTCATTGAAGCCAGTATTATTGGTTTAGTGTTGTTAGGGTTTTCTTTATGGCTTGGGAAATATGTCGCAGATCACGAAACGCTCCATCATACATTTACCTTTGACCGAGTAACCGTTTCCTGGGGAATTATTATTTATGGTTTCTTCGCTGCTGTTTTGCCCGTGTGGATGCTGTTGGCTCCCCGTGATTACTTAAGCGCATTTGTTAAAATTGGCACCATTGTCTTATTAGCGGTAGGCGTGCTATTAGTATTGCCGCAACTAACAATGCCGATGGTGAATCCATTGGTCGTTGGTGATGGACTATGGGCAGAAGGCACTGGGCCAGTTGTATCCGGAAAATTATTTCCTTTCTGTTTTATCACCATTGCATGTGGGGCGATTAGTGGTTTTCATGCTTTAGTTTCCAGCGGCACCACGCCAAAGATGATCGAAAAAGAAAGCCACGCTCCCATTATCGGCTATGGTGGCATGTTAATGGAAAGTCTGGTCGCTATTTTAGCATTAATTGCCGCATGCTCGCTCCACCCTGGTATTTATTTTGCGATGAATGTGGGATCATTTGCAACACAAACAGGTGATCCTGCTGCCGTTTCAGCAACTATTAATGGATGGATACAATCATTTAGCGCCCCTATCACCCCCGAAATGTTAACCACAACCGCGGATCAAATCGGAGAAAAATCAGTTATCGCACGTGCCGGTGGAGCGCCAACGTTAGCCGTTGGCATGGCACATATTTTCAGCCAAATATTAGGCGGGTCTGGCACCATGGCATTTTGGTATCATTTTGCCATTTTATTTGAAGCCTTATTTATTTTAACAACAGTTGATGCCGGTACCCGTGTAGGTCGTTTTTTATTACAAGATTTATTAGGCCAAGTTTGGAAACCATTTGCGAATAATAATAATATGGTTGTGGTTTGTGGCGTCAGTTTACTCGTCGTTGCAGGATGGGGCTATTTTGTGTTAGCAGCTGTAGCCGATCCAAATGGAGGCGTGCGCGCCTTATTACCGCTGTTTGGTATTTCAAATCAATTATTAGCGGCGGTCGCCTTAGCAGTAGGAACGGTCATCATTATTCGCATGGGTAAGGCAAAGTGGGCATGGATGACTATAGCGCCACTTATTTGGCTCGCAGTTGTCACCTTAGATTCCGGATGGATAAAAATTACCGATCCAAATCCAGCGATTGGATTCTTAGCAAAAGCTGATCATCTGCAAAGTTTGATTGCTGCTGGTGGTTTAGACGAAGAAACCGCCAGTAAATATGCACACCTTCGTTTTAATCAGTATTTGAACGCGACTTTGTGTGGTGCTTTTATGGCTGTCATTGTTGCGATGATCGCGTTGTGCAGTCATACTGCGTGGCAACTCCTAACCGGACGTTTACCCATTAAACCAGATACGGCTCCAGAAACGACTCCGCCTAGCAGCACTGAAGCATCATAAACATCCTAAGCATCCTAAGCATCCTAATGTCACCCGCGCCCGACTGCACAACAAACATAACACCTACGACAAAAAGGTCGTGGTGGCGCTCGTTTGTTGTGTTTATGCGCCGATGGTCAGGAGACGATGCTTATGAACGCTACGTAGAAGCACATCATGACCATGACCATGAGTTGTTGACCAAGCGAGAGTTCTATCGTCGCTACTTAGACAAACGCGGCAGTGGTGGGCGTTGTTGTTGACCTGGACTTGCTGAACGAGGTATCCTCTCAACGATAGCGATTAGCCGTGACTGACTCTAACGACCAATCAAGTCTTGTTGCCGAAGTAACGCCCTGCCCGAAATGTGGTAAGCGTTACCGTACTGTTGGCCTATCACCAGGAACACGCTTAACCTGTAAAATCTGTACTGAAAATTTCACCTTACAGACACTTAAAAAAGATACCGACCGACATCCGCGTCGTGCACGAGACAGCGATACCCAGGAAGATTTATTAGCGCTGCCAACGACCTCCCAAGTAATGCCGAAAACGGTAGACGATGTCCTAAGCCTCGCTAACAAATTTAGTCGCTACAACGCTTCAAAAGAAATTGGTCGCGGCGGTATGGGTGTCATATTACGTTTACATGATCAAGTCATTCGCCGCGATATAGCCATGAAGGTCATGCGGCATGATAGCGATGCCGTTCAACGTACGCGCTTCTTGGAAGAGGCGCAAATTACTGGGCAACTGGAACATCCTAACATTGTCCCGATTCATGACATTGGATTTGATGGAAAAGGGCGCATTTATTTCACCATGAAATTAGTGAAAGGGCGCAGTCTCTCACAATTACTGGATGACATTCGTAAAAATCCTAACCTTGATGATCGCACCCACACGCTGTCTTTTTTAGTTTCCGTATTTGTGTCATTATGTAATGCCGTCGCTTTCGCACATAGCAAAAGTGTCATCCATCGCGATTTAAAGCCTGCAAATATTATGCTTGGTGACTTTGGTGAGGTCATGTTAATGGATTGGGGATTGGCAAAAATTAATTTCATCAAACGTGGTGAAGTGGGTGACAGCACCGCTGAAAACAATCCGGTTACACCTGTAGAAGATGCTTCTGAAGAGCTTGTTGAAGATACGATTCACAGTTTTCGTAATGATTCTGAAGCGGAACGCACCATAGAAGGTGTCATCGCTGGCACGCCAGCATACATGTCACCTGAACAGGCGCGCGGACAAGTTAGCCGCATTGATGAACGCAGTGATATCTATTCGCTCGGTGCGATACTCTATGAAATATTAACCTTGCACCAACCAGTAAAAGGCAAAGACGTTGAAGATATTCTCAAGAAAGTTCGTGCTGGTGTCATTAAGCATCCACTCGATTTAGAATTAAAACGAAATATTCCGCCAGAATTAGCCGCAATCGCAATGAAGGCTTTGGAAAATAAACCGAAGCATCGTTATCAAAATGCTGAAAGCCTGATTCGTGATATCGAATTATTTCGTGAAGGTCGCAGCGTTAGCGCAAAAGAAGATGCCCCATGGGAAGTGATTGTTAAATTAGCGAAAAGAAATCGCGCTACCGCGGTTACTATCGCAGGCGCATTATTAGTTGTCATCATGCTTTTAATGATTAGCTATTCAGTGAATTTATCAGAACGTTTGAAGGCGGAAGCAAATTTAGCGGAATTCACTGCCGAACAAGAACGCCGACGTACTGACCAAAAACAATCCGCGCCTGCATGGGTAGAGAAAGCAATTCGTAGTGTTGATCATAAAGATTTCATTAGCTCCATGCAGGATGTAAACCAAGCGTTGGAATATGATCGCAGTTTACCACAAGCGTATTTATTACGTGCCAAATTACATATTCTTGATGAAAAATATGAACTAGCGGCTGAAGATCTCGATACTTATTTGAATTACCAAAATGACGACACTCACGCACAGCAACTACGAAAACTGTGTGATAATAAGGCAAATACAGAAACCGCGCGGATGTTTTTTGATGCCTTTATTGAACAAGGGGCGTCTTCATTTGCCGAAGCCATGGTCGCATCATCAGATGGTCGATTACGGGTGTATCGGCAACGGTTGGAACAGGCGTGGCCTGGCACGGGTGCTGGACTTACGCTTGAAAATGACGGCACCTGCTCACTGACTATTCATGATCGGCTGTTATCTGATTTAACCCCAATAGCTGGCATGCCAATTAGTCGCATTGATTTATCGGGTTCACAAGTACTCGACATTCGCGTGCTAAGCGACATGCCATTAACCAATGTACGATTAGTTGATTCGCGTATTCGTGATTTATCACCGCTTCAAGGCAAGCCGATTACGCAACTTTTCATTTCAAAATCAGAAGTATCTGACATTACTCCGTTGGCTGGCATGCCGCTAATTCAGGCTGTCATCAGTAATTCGCCGGTCTCAGATTTTAGCGCCTTAAAAGGCATGCCTATTACCGAGCTTGATTTATCAGGCACACAATTAAATGATCTTTCAATTATTAAAACCCTACCACTTGTTGAACTCAGTTTAAATAATTTACCAATTAATAATATTGCACCGCTGAAGGGCATGAAATTAACCAGCCTTTCACTCGCTAATACTGATGTCTCAGATTTAATGCCATTACAAGGTATGCGCTTGGATACATTAATCTTAAGCGGTTCAAAAGTATTTAACACCAAACCATTGCAGGGTATGCAATTGCATGCTTTGGCACTTGATTCAACACCGATCGCGGATTTGACCAGCTTACTAGGATTACCACTCAAAGTTTTAGACATCAGCAATACCAAGGCCACCCATTTAGCAGGTCTTGCTGGCATGCCATTAGAACAATTAACTGCCAATAAAGTCCTCGTAAAAGATTTGGCACCATTAAAAGGCATGCGACTGGTCCTTTTAGAAATCAATAACATGCCCGTCACCGACTTGCGTCCATTATCTGGAATGCCACTCAAAACTCTCGAATTATCTGGAACCAATGTCCAAGATCTCTCACCACTTGTCGACATACCATTGGAACGTTTGATATTGCCACGACGAGAAAAATTAGCTGGGTTGGACGTCATTCAACGTATGAAATTATTACGTGAAATTGGCTATGACCCTGACAGTCGCGGTGTGGTGCCAGCATCATTCTGGAAGGCCCTGAAGGTTGAACAGTGACCAACGACTCGGCGGCGCACCAACGTGATTTTGGTGGCTTTATTGGTCCTGAAAATTTATTGCACTTAGTACGCAATACCGCCCCGTATTATTTTACCTCGGTTGGTCGTGACTTAGTTGCACCATGTCCCGCTCCAACTCATTTAATTGATTTGGTTAACGAACCAGTGGGTTGGCTGCAAATATTACGCCACGGTCGACAATTACACGATAGCTCACCAACCTCACCTGAAGCACACGTCGATTATTTTGCGCTGTGTTTAGCCAGCCATATGGCAACTGTCGCTACATTTGTCCCGACTGACGTTGATACAAAAATTCGCGACGCCTTATGGCACCCAGACACTGATCGGAGTGCATTAGAACGCATGGCTGCAGCAACCTTGGCAGCGCACCAATGGGATCAGCGTCCAATTAGCGCACGCTGGATCGTTGCCCCAGATCATCAACCAGTAGGCGGCCATGATGGTGAGTGGTTAGGCGTTGCCGTTGGTGCTTTAGGATGCTTTTTACGCTTAGGAGACCAGGATTGGAGTGAGCGTTTATACAACGCAATTGATGCGGAATTACAGCGACAAGCTGCGGCCTTTACCGTGCAGCGACATGTTAAAGATGGGGACATAGATTTATTGCGCTTAGCCGCGATATTAACCCATAATGTTGGAGACGTTGATCAAGGGTTAAAGTCCTGGCGCGAAGCCGCGCAACATCCCTATGCGGAGAAATTGCGTCGCTTAGCGCATGAAAACATAACCCAGTATAATGGTGTTTACCAGATTGCAGCACAATTATATAAAGAGTTATTATCTGCTGAGGGCCATCGCCATTATCCACTACGCGATGTACGTGCACTACGATCATCCCCCGACTTTTTATTGCCGCTTGGTCCTTGTTTTGATGATTGGGGACGACAATTAGCGACACATGAAAAATTTAATCACACAGCGCGTGCAGAATTATTAACAGCATTGCTAGCGGGATGCCGAAAAGTACCCGGGCAAGTCGGCTATTATCGCGCCATTGCAGGTATGCAGGATGCTTTAGGCAATCTTGATGTATTAAGTAAATACCTATCGAGCGCTGCATTAAAGGCATTAAAAGATCCCGCCCTTAAACAACATATAGCGATTAAACAAATTTCGTTTGAGTCCAGCCTACGCAAACGAGCTGCCGCTGTTTTGCAATCGTTTATGTAACTAATTGAGTTTATCTATTGAGTTGGTCTATTTATTTTATCAACTTAACTTATTAAAGCTGAACAATAATCATAAACTTAATTTAAAATACCAGTTACTTACTGCCAGAGAAACATTAAGAGTACAATTAAACCAATAACCGCCACTGCTGTTCCGGCTATGATCATAATTGTGACCGCCGTTCCACTTTGTTTCTTGCGTAATTTTTTAATGCGTCTGCTATCATCTGGAGCAAACATAGCCGTTTCTAATTCTTTAATAAATTCACCGGCCGTCGCAGGGCGATGTTCCGGTTTCTTTTCCATAGTCCATAAAATTAATTGATTAATTGATTTAGGTATATTGGGATTGATAGCGCGAACTTCTGCCGCCGGTTGATTCAATACTTTTTCCATAATTTCATAGGCTGTTTTTCCATTAAACGGCGTTTGACCAGTTAAAGAATGATAAAAGGTCGCCCCTAATGAATAGACATCCGCCGTCGCGTCAGCGCTTTTCGCGTCTAAAACTTGTTCCGGCGGCATGTAAGCAGGCGAGCCCATCGATACACCCTGCATAGTTAATTCGCCATTATGTGATGGCACTCGATCGCTTTCTCCAGACCCCATATCTTTTGCAAATCCTAAATCGAGCACTTTTGCCACGCCACCTTTAGTAATTAATATATTACCCGGTTTAATATCACGGTGAATTATCCCTTGCTTTGCCATATGGTCTAATGCTTGGGCGACTTGTAAAATAAGATGGACTACTTTTTTCCAGCTTAAAACACCATGCTTATCAATTATTTCTTCCATGGTCGATCCATCTACTAATTCCATAACCATGTAATGAATTTTATTTTCACAGCCATAGCGATATACTGTTACGACATTCGGATGCGATATACTCTGGCATAATTTCGCCTCACGCTCAAACCGCACACCGTTCTCTGGATCTTTCGATGATTCTCCGGTCAACATTTTAACTGCCACTTTGGACTTATCGTCTAGTTGCTCGGCTTCATATACCACAGCAAGTGCGCCGCTTCCAATACGGCGAACTAAACGACACCCACCTATCGTGCGTCCAACCAGAGGATCTGATGCTTTCTCTTTCATAGTCTTTCCGCAACTAAATTGTGTCGCGTACATTCCATCATTTGTGACTAGCGTGATAACAAAACCACAAATAGATCGCAAGATCGAGGCGCTTAGATTCTATAAGCGTGAGTAAAAGGTCCTGTTTGGCTACTCTGAATCTGTGTTCACCCAGCGGTTAACGCCATCCACATCACACGGCGTCCTCGCTCACACGCCCAATTGAAAAAGAAGCAGATTGTGCTCACCATTTGGATTGCGCCTCTCCATTATCAACTCCATGCGTCGGGCATTAGGTTTAATGCTGATTATAACCGGAGCAGCTGCTATAGGAGCACGCTGGATCCCAGCGCACCTACTTCCGCTCCCAGCGGCTTGGTGGTGGTTAGGCGCAGGCGCAGGCGCAGGCGTACTCGGTTTAACGCTTATCTGGAAACGCACGAAACGCGGCGTTACTTTTGGCGACGCGCCTTTGGTGAATGTCCTTAAAGAGCGCGGATTTACTATTTCGCCAGAACGCGATGGATGGATGGCGCACGGCACTTGGAAATCTATTGAAATGGTGGTCAGAAAATCATCTGGCTATCAAGCTTCTCGATTTGCGCGCCCTTGGACTATTGCGGTGGGTTTACCAGGAACTCCCATTGAACCATGGCCCCTATTACCCGAAGAAGGTTTAATTGTTGAACAACATGCTTCTGGATTCACGGTGACCTGCACCGATTTATCACGTGTCGAACGTATGCATCGATTAAGTGAGCGCCTGGATCAATTAGTAAAATTACGCCGCGAATAATATTTTAATTATTCCACGTTACGCCAACTGATGCGGTTAATGGTTGCCCCGGACGATAGCGATCGCCAAAAGAATAACGCTCTGCCGTTGCTGCATATGATGCATCAAGTAGATTAATTATTTTTCCATCTACCGACCAATGATGATTTATGTACCAACTCGCATGCATATTAAATATCCATACATCAGCAGTGCGGGCAGTGTTTGCATCGTCCAAATACCAACTGCCAAGCCACTGTGCCTCAAAGGTCAGTGAGAGTGGTGACCATGGACGATGTGTTAAACGAATAGTGGCCATATGCGCAGGCGCCTTGGCCGGAGTTTTTCCATCTTCAGCACTGGGCCCATCACTGCGATATCGAATTATTTCATGACCTGTTTGCGCATATGCGACACTCACATCGGTGTCTGAACGCAGTTCCCATAAAGCACTCACTTCTAGGCCGCGATAACGACGACTACCACCATTAGTACTGATTGTACCGCCAGTAGTCACGACATCTTCGACAATGCCATCACGCGATTCGACCCAATAGCCATCTATTTCCCACGCCAACGCCGCATCCACGCGCCCTTTCCAGCCCACTTCAAAAGCATCAACCGTTTCTGGCTTTAACGAAAAATTTGTCTGCCCATTGCCGAGCACATATAAACTGTCAGCGGCAGGTAAGCGAAAACCATGCGCATAACGCGTAAACACAGCCTGTTCTTCATTTATAACATAGGTTAATCCAGCTTTGGGGCTTAATTGTCCAAAGGTATCAACGCGGCTCGGAGGTCGGTACACTAAATCATTGGGATCTGTAGTTGGCCCCAAGTGTTCCACGTAATCATAATGCGCAAAATCATAACGCAGCCCCACGTCCATCAAAATATACTCGCCAATCCACTGAGATCCTTGGATATAGGGAGCAATAATTAATGAGTCGACTGTAAAATCATAATGTCGACCTTGATATGAATTTAATCCATTTACCACAGTCGTCGGTCGTGATTGCTCTACTAAAAACCATAATCGCGTCCAATCGACATCGCTGCCAATAATGACGCTAGTTTTTTTATGTGGCTGCCAACGCAATCGCTGTAATGACCCGACTGTGGCAGTATGTTCAGTGTCTATCGGTGTGGTTGCTGGATTATAAACTTCCATGTAGGTATTATTTATATCGCGCGCGTACGGTGTAATTGACAGCCATAAATCATTGTGCATTGGCGTATTAATTGCGCTGCTAATACGTATATACGTTGCTTCATCTGTGGCTTGATCTAAAGGCACACTCGCTGCCAAACCGTCATCAGTCGGGTTATTATCAAATGTTGCCTTATTGAGCTGTCCCGTCATTTCGCTCTCAAAAGCCGTTGCCAATATCGTTGTGTCAATTGTTGTCGCGCCAAAAGAAATACGATGCTTAATGTTTCCTTGTAAGCGACTCCACGCACTGTGATCGCGCCAACCGTCCTCACCATCATAGGCAATGGTAGTCCCTAATTGTTGATCCTTTGCTATCAGGCCACTGCTATTAACACGCCCGGAGCGCCCACCATACATGCCGGCACCTACTCGCGCGGATAAAATTGGTTCTGATTGTAGCGGCTGACTCAATACATTAATTACCGCTGACATAGCATCTGAACCATATAAGGCACTGCCTGGACCTTTAATTATTTCTAACCCTGCTGGATCGAGGGTCGCTCCGCTATAAGCAAATGCCTTACTATTAAACATCACTGTCGACTGAACCGGAACCCCATCCTGTAAATATAAATAATGATTTTTAAATGATAATGGCATGCGGATCGCCGGAGCGTCAACAACGCCACGTAACTGCGCCTGATAAATTCCGGGTATGCGATTAAGCGCTTCTCCAATCCACCAAGAATGGGGCATATCAGATTGACTGATGACATGCACGGCGGCCGGTGTGGTGGCGATATCGCGTTGTTGTCCAGTCGTACTGACCTCAACGATATCAGGACGCACGTTTTCTGCTGCATTTAAACAATGCAGTGACCCTGCACAAAAGCACAGGACTACAGCCCGGGTAGCATTATGCAGATACTGCGTCCACACCATGTGCTCAGTACGCTGGACGTGAAACACCGTTGCCAAGTAAAAAAAGTATTCAGAAAACACACGTGCCTGCCTGTGCTATTCTTCAATGGTTTAAACACAACTATACGCTGCCATGTTTATAGATGGAATTTGATGGCTGTATTTAAGCTCGTCATGATGTAGAGGTCATTCATTTCTTTAATGATGGCGCTCGTGAATTTATTTTACTCTTAGATAAAACCATCACGTGAGCATAAAGCGCAGTTCCTCTTAAATTATTCAGGAATATTAATGTGTTTCCAATAAGGAAACTGGCTTGGCTAAATTATCATGGACAAAAATATCATGGACAAAGGTAGATCGCTATTTACGGCGACTGTCATCTCGTTGATTCACTATATAATTGTTTATTATGAATCTATTTTAATTTATAACTATGACCCAATAATGACATGCAATTAGAATTATTAACCCTGTTAAATTAGATACTCCCTTATTGTACTAATAACGTGAACCATTGAATAACTTTTTCATTATGCCCGCATGAGGTTCCATAACCTCACGTGCAGCCATTTTAAGTCAGGTAAATAAAGAGAATCGGAAGCAAAAACCAACTGGGGCTTATCTGCCATCTAACTATCAATAAATACATTACTTAGGTAATAATTAGTACGTGTTTAGGATAGTTTTTAAAACTCACTTCCCATGTCATTTTCGCGTATTTTTGTTTACTTCTGTACCCAGAATGCATCATGTGACGCACCCCATCGCTGCTGTCCAAACCCAATCAAATAAGATGTGGAACGTGCTAGGAACATGGCAACCTATACGTGTGTTCTCAAACACGAAAGCCGGAGATCACAATCATGCGCTTATCTTTACTGACTGTTGCCGCCCTCTGCCTGTTCGCAGCTCCTTCCGCATTTGCTTCCCACCAAGGAACAACCAGTTCTCAAGTATGGGTGCAGGGTACATGGGTGTCCCATAATGGTTGCAACACCTGGCGTCCAGGTTATTGGCAGACGTCGCAAACCACCCTTTGCTCAAC
>JAHEDF010000471.1:0-3065 GCA_024641365.1 Planctomycetota bacterium
GGTCAGTCCCGCAGCGGTGAGCACTCCACCGACGGCCTCATCTTCATCGCCTGGGCGCGTGATCCCTAAATCAGACAGCACCACACGAGCGCGCTTCGAGGCATTAAATTCATTCGCTACTATTATCAGGCTACTCAGCGTCGCGACGCCAAATAAAACCACACCTGCAACTGCGATGATATACGACATTGAACCAGGCATTAATGCGTGGCCACCACCCATAAGAAGACCTGCCATGACCAACATCGGCGCCAACATGCTGCCAAAGTGTGCTGGATAAACTAATATGGTGCGCCCCCACATGGTCACATCACCGTGCGCATGTTGGAGTGCGTGACCAACTTCATGAGCAGCTACTCCTGCAGCAGCTGCGTCACGACCATGATAAACAGCACTACTTAAATTAAGCGTTTTATTTCCTGGGTTATAATGGTCACTTAAAATACCTTGGTGTTCATGCACCGATACATCGGCTATGCCTTCGTGGCGCAAAATTCGTTCAGCTACTTCGCGTCCACTTAATCCGCTAGATAATGGTACCGTTTGCCCACGGCTAAATCGTAATTTTACATAACCGGCAGCTATGGCCGAAATGACCATACTGACAACGATAATAATCCAATAAATCGGATCGAATAACATAGGGTGCTCCTTCTGACAGAGTTCAGAGAATGAGGAGCACACCATGTGCCATTAATTACTGTTGTGATGAGACCTTCCACACTTTTTCCGCTGCAAATTATGTGATAAAACAGTACTTTTGTGGCCTTGGGTATTCATGCTGTGGGAACTTTCACATAAACTGTGCAAGGTTTCACCATGCAGAACGCACAGCATAACGCTATAACACCGACATGCATTTACTTAGCCATTTTATCTGCATCATTTCGCCATCATAGTAAAGGACAGTCTATGTCACGTTCGCTCTTATTCATTATAGCCGCACTACAATTTGGTGTCGCCACAGCGGAAGAACCAACACCGGTAACTCCCCCGCCAGCAACGACGACCGAAACAACTACGGCTGGCCTAGCGCCAGATAAAATGGCAAATAATTGGGTGAGTGCTCTTCTTAAAAATAATTTAAGTGATATATTTCAATTATTTACACCTGCAGATCAAATACGCATCGAAAAAGAATGGCAAAGTATTACAAGCCAAAGTGACCCCATCGCCGATCTCCAATTTGATGCCATATTACAATTAGCAAAACAACCAAATGGAGCTGAGCTGTTAACGGCTATGGCTGTGCCTTTTTTAGAAAAAATTGATCCCAAAGTAATGAGCAAACAATTGGAAGAGTTTGCTGGTTTTCTAGCGATGGCGGCAAATACCCAACAACCGGGCGTAACACCCGCTTTGGATTACGCTGGTTTGCACCAATGGCTCAAAGATGTTGCTGCCTATCTCGCAACGTCAGGATTTAATGATCCACAGAAATTATCACAAGCCGCTGGACATGTCGTCGACGCCATTCGCAATTCGACGCTGACAAATTCCGCAGAAATTCGCAAGATGTCGGTAATGCTCTTAACGCAAAAACTAACGCCCGCCATTGGCGATATTAAAAAAGCACTGGCCGTATATGATATTAATATTGATGCTTTGTTGGATTCTTTCGCTTTTACCCTGAGTGATGTAACGCCAAATAGTGCCACTTTATCGATTAAATTTACCGCATTTGAAAAGCCGCGTGGGTTTCCTCTGAAATTAATTACGAAAAATGGTTCATGGCAGTTAACTGATGGGGCTGATAATCCTATCGCTGCTTTAAGCCAATTAGTGATGATGTCACTCATCATGAACGGCATGGGAACTGGCACCCCAGCGCAACCACCGGTAATTGATGACGGTGCCTTATAATTTTTTTATTATAACAACTGTGTAGGCGGTTGATGGCCATTGAGGTAGTCGCAAGCCAACATGGCTTTTTTTCCCGGTGGCTGCAATCGTTCTATAATGCAGGCACCCTCTCCGCAGCCCACCACTAAATTCCCGCTTTCAATAGCAATTTGGCCAGGTGCTAAATTGCCCGATATTTCATACGTCCGTAATGATAAAATACGCATGCGTTCATTGTTCGTTATCGCCCAACACCCAGGCGCTGGTGTGTAAGCCTGCACCCAGCGAACTAATTCGTGTGACGTTTGGGTAAAATCTAAATGCCCATCTTCTGGGAGTAATTTACGACACATGGTAACCATTGAGTCATCTTGTGGTGTTACGTTAATTTTCGGATAGGCATCTAAAAATCGTCCAAGTGCCTTTGCCGCTAATTCAGCCATCGCATCATGTAAGACCGGCAATGTCATATCTTTTGTAATGGCAATTTTTTCGTGCAAATAGATCGGGCCCGCATCTAAGCCGCGTACCATACGCATAACTGTCATACCAGTTTCTTGATCACCGGCACGAAGTGCTGCTTGTAATGGTGAAGCACCTCGCCAACGGGGTAATAATGATCCGTGCAAATTTATGCAGCCACCTCGCGGTAAATCTAAAATGTCTTGGCGTAATAATTCGCCGTAGGCCAAAACAATAAATAAATCTGCATTTTGTAAGTTCGGATTGTTGGCGTATCCTTTTAACGTTTCAGGTTGCCACAATGGAAGATGTAAAGCTAATGCTGCCTGTTTAACTGGCGATGGCTGCAATTTATTACCTCGACCTGCAGGGCGATCTGGCTGAGTAACCACACATTGCACGTGAGTGCGCTCTGCCAAACAACGTAACGTTGGAACGGCAATTTCTGGCGTCCCCATAAATACCGTACGTAATGTCATGGTGACGATTCTTCGGAGACAGGCTCGGGCTTTAATAATTCATCTAACAAAACCGTAATGGCAGTCTCGCGCGGTAGTTCACAGCAAATAATCAGATCATCATTTTTTACATCAACTAACGTCTTTACTGGTTGTACGCGAATAGGACGACGATCACCGTGTAAAATATGAATGTGTTCGTCGGTTAATTCCGCATCTGCTAAGGTCGCCTGTTCTCGTACGTACGACTCGCCTGCAGCTGGCATCATGCCTGTCCCAAACAAAGGTCCGACAATAACTGAC
>JAHEDF010000471.1:3075-3477 GCA_024641365.1 Planctomycetota bacterium
AACATCGTCCACCACACTATCCTGACCAGCCGAATTACGCATCACATCACCCACTATTACGTGATCTAAAATACCATCGCTCACGCGTAAGCTCAAATAATGATTAAATAAGGCATCTTGCATGGCACGTAAGCAGCGACCACGTCCGACTTTTTCAAAAATACCTTTAGGCAGACGCTTGCCGTGCAAAATGTCTTTTCCCCAACGTGCATCTGAACCATCATCGTTTGGGTGCGGTGGTACATAATTGGGAATACCAACATGACGGAGCCGATCCATTATGGCTTTGGCTTTAATATAACCGTCATGTTGTCGCCCTTTACGTAATGTGCAGGTCCACTGCAGTCGCGACACCGTTTCTGCGGTGACCGGTTTGTGAGCATTCGTAAGCTCTAATATCCG
>JAHEDF010000472.1 GCA_024641365.1 Planctomycetota bacterium
ATTATGGTTTGGTAGCGGTCGCGTTGTTATTATTGCGGCTATGTCCTTGCCATTAATTCCATTTCTAATTTTTATATGTGTGACCGCAATATTTTCGGGTATGCTCAATGGCAGGCGACACTTTTGGGCTGCGGCAGCCGCACCCGTTATACTCAATGTCTGTCTTATTTCTGTTATATTTATTTCGCCAGATGAAGAAGCGTGGTTATTGCCTTATGCTGTTTTAGCAGCCGGTATTTTGCAAATAGTGTTAATGTTGTGGTCACTTTATCGCACCGGAGGAGTACCCGCTGTTGTGCTGCACGCAGATGACAACGTCCGCGATTTACGCAAGGCAATGGGACCAACGCTATTGGCATCTGGGGCTTACCAAGTTAACGCATATCTGGATAGTGTACTCGCATTAATTTTTGTCCCTGGAAGTGGTGCTGTTGCTATTCTTTATTTTGGTAATCGGCTCTTACAATTTCCCATGGCATTAATAGGACACGGGGTAACCACCGCTGCCTATCCTGAATTGGCATCACGCGCAGCTGATAGTTGGGAATCAACAGGCGCTGCATTACGCGATGCCTGCCGCTTACTGTCATTTTGGTTAATGCCAGCGGCAATTGGATTGTTGGTAACGGCTGAGCCATTGGTGCGAACCATTTACCAAACTGGGCAATTTGATGAATCATCTGTAGAGCGCACGGTTTTAGTTACACAAATGCTCGCTTTAGCTTTAGTCCCCATTTCATTGTCAAAATTATTAATGCGCGCATTTCACGCACGCCGTGATCAAAAAACTCCGATGCGCATTAGTTTGGCCATGGTCGCACTCAATTTACTATTAAATATTATTTTAGTACAAACCGTAATGCAGGAAGCCGGTTTAGCATTGGCAACGGCTTTATCGAGTGCAGTCGGATGCGTCGTATATCTGATAATGTTGCAAAAAAAGGGGGCCGGTTCGGTTGTCAGTATGCGCTCAATATTGCGGCCACTAGGCGCATCTTTATTAATGGGTTTGGGCGTAGGTGTTTTGCTCTATTATTGGCCACAACCAGAAGGCCATGGCTCAAGATTAGCCGCTGTGCGATTAGGCGCTGCGGTTGCGCTGGGTTTGATTATTTATTTTTTAATTGCCGGTACATCCTGGCTGCGACGCAGGTCGGCTAAAAATAATCAACCGGAATAGAATCCTTAAACGCGAAATTGTCGTTGATATTTAAGTGGAGTTATACCCATAATTCTGTTAAACTGTGCCGTAAAAGCACTCTGATCATAAAATCCTAAGGTTATTGCTATGTCAGTTATATCAGCATGTGGCTGCCGTAACGCATCACAGGCCGCTTGGATACGTGTCTTCATTAAATAATTTTGTGGCGTAACGCCAAAGCATGATTTAAATTTTCTATCGAATTGACGTTGCGATAAGCCAATGCCACGAGCAACGTCCTCCATGCGCCATCGTTGCCCTGGGTCAGCGCGAAATGCATTTGCCGCATCGGCGATGTCCGAACTAGCAGCGGAAATATTTTTTTGTAAATCATAACGTTGAATTACGCCAGCAACACCGCAGGGAATTCCCTTGCCGTTCAAAAGTGGAATTTTCTGTGTAATAAACCAATCGGGAATGCCATGCTGACTTAAAAACAGTTCTATAATATTTAAAATAGGCTCACCAGTATCCAATATATATTGATCATCGGCTCGATATTTGTCTGCTAATGTACGGGGAAATAATTCATAGTCATTATGGCCAATTATGTCATTTTCATGCTGAAAGCCAAAGCGCCTATAAAAATTAGCATTACATAGCATCAAGCGAAAATGACGGTCTTTAGCAAAGAAAATGATGTCGGAGAGTTGGTCAAAAATGCGCGTAAACTGCCCAGGATCTTGTGTTTCTGCAAAAAATGCGGCACGAAGAGCCTGTGGATTCGGTTGCTGCTTGGCAGCCACATCCTGGTTTACATGTGATGAAGTCTGGCGACGCTGTGGCATGGCTAACTTTTAATAAAATAAGGCGATCTATTGCGAGATTCAAGGCAAACATCCACTAGCATCGTTCATCCACCTACACCACGAGCATAAGTTATGTCAACGCCCCTTATACATCCCCGCATAGCAATAATTGGACTTGGTTTTGGTGCGGAATTCATCCCGATTTATCAGCGGCATCCGCATGCCGACATGGCAGCTATTTGTCAGCGCAATACAAAATCGTTACAGGAAATAGGCGACAAATTTGGGATAAATAAACGCTATCAGAACTATGACGATGTTTTACAGGATCCTGATATAGATGCGGTCCACATTAATACGCCAATTCCTAATCATGCCGAACAAACGCTGCGCGCATTACGGGCAGGAAAACATGTGGCATGTACTGTCCCGATGGCGACCTCAGTTGAGGATTGCAAGGCAATTGTAGATACCTGCCGCGAAACCGGACTCAAATACATGATGATGGAGACGGTTTTATATGCGCGTGAATTTTTATTTATGAAATCATTATATGACCGTGGCGATTTAGGAAAATTACAGTTTATAAAAGCCAGCCATCAACAAGACATGGATGGATGGCCTGGGTATTGGCCAGGTTTACCACCGATGTATTATGCGACGCATTGTGTTGGCCCGGCTTTGGGATTAGGGCGTCATCAAGCAGCCTATGTCAGTTGTTTTGGGTCCGGGACCATTCGAGAAGAGATGCATAAATTTTACGGCTCGCCATTTGCGGTAGAAACAACGCATATTAAATTTAAAGACAGTGATTTAAGTGCGCATGTGTATCGATCATTATTTGATGTTGCTCGACAATATCGTGAAAGCTTTGAGGCCTATGGCAGTAAACAGTCAGTCGAATGGCCGCTCATTGAGGGAGAACCATTAGTTGTACACACAGCAAAAAAACCTGAGCCTGAAATTCCAGTTGCAGTGACTTGCCCAGACTTTGGTCACTTATTACCGAATGAAATTGCACCATTTACCAAAGGTGGCGTCTATGGAGGTGAGTCAGGTGAAGACCACTTGAGCTTTACCCAGGGTGCTGGACATGGCGGGTCGCACCCACACTTGGTTCATCAATTCGTGCAATTGTTACGAGGTAAGGGTGATGGTTACCCAAACGCAGTGCAATCCGCAAATATAACGTTAACCGGTATTTTGGCCCATGAATCAGCGCAAAGAAATGGTGAGGTGATACCGCTACCCCAATGGTCACTCCAGTAATGTCCTCATATCGGTAAAGTGGACATGTATCTAAAAAGTTCACTACATACATGACTTATGACTTTTCGTATAAAAACTAGTGGTCGCAGAAAGAATAAATGCATGAAATAGTGGTCTAAAATTCCAATTACGTGCTCTTTTACTAACCGTGAGTTCATACATCAAACGCGTTTATCTAATAGCTAGATGATTAACCAATCTCAAGATATCAATATCCGTTGTTGAACGGTGGGGGCAGGGAGTTGTATG
>JAHEDF010000053.1 GCA_024641365.1 Planctomycetota bacterium
CCAACGTTATCAACAAGGCCTAAGTTTAGATGCCATGGCAGAAAATAATAACAGCACACTGAATGCGGTTAATAAAGCGCTTGGAAAAATTCGCCGGTTATTATCCCTCTGCACCGATCGAACGATGTCAGAAGTCTCATGAATGATCGCATTGAAGAGTTAATTAATTTATGGTGTGATAACCAATGTGATGAGCATCAGGTGAAGGAGCTAGAAGCGTTTCTCCGTCAAGATCCTGCCGTTAGGCGATTACTCGTGCAGAGAATTGATCAACATCATGCGCTTATGGATTTATTAAGCGATGACCCGACTCTAACCGCTCAGGTTGCAGCTACGGTTCCCGCTGAGACACAGTCCGCGACAACACAAACATCGACGGGTAAACTTAAACGCCCAACTACAGGTCGTTTTATTCACTCACGTAGTTTTCATCGACGAAAAAAATCACCTCCCTCTTTTGCGCTCGCTGCCAGTATCGCATGTGCGATCTTATTACTAATTGGTGTTGTGTTTTGGCAGAGACAAAATGCTACCATACCGGTTGCTTGGGTTTCTAATTCTGAAACACAAGACATTCCAATTTATAAAAACCACATCATCGATGCGGTAAGTAGTACACAAATACGTTTTGCGGATGGCAGTATCGTTTCTTGCACAGTAGGTTCACAAGCAGTACTCGACTTTTCTTCCGGTAAAATGCTCACGCTTACGCATGGCAGTATTTCAGCTTCCGTCGAACCACAAGACAGACAGTTCCCATTTCGCATCGTTACTCCGCATGCGCTATTTACCGTCATTGGCACCTCTTTTCAAATTACCTCATCGGATACGCAAACTGATCTGATAGTTCATCACGGATCTGTACGCGTAAATGAAGACGGTAAGGCAGAACGTTTCGTAACTGATGGCGAAGAATATTTAGCGGGAAAACCACGAGCGATCGAATCATCTAATAATCACCCGTTAATTACCGATAATACCATGTGGCATTATTATGACCGTAAAATAGCGCCGCCAGCAGAATGGAACACAGAGCAGTTTGATGATTCGGCATGGCCCCAAGGGCTTGCGCCATTTGGTTATGACGTGAACGATGATGATATCGTTTATAAGACAAGTATAGATCCAGAAGGTTCACGGTCAGATGATAACCTCGCCGTTTGGTTTCGAGCCACATTTGACTATCAACAACAAGATAGTTTAAATTATTTAATTGGCAAAGTAATCTATGATGATGGCGTTGTAATCTATATAAATGGCAAGGAGGTGACCCGTATGAATATCCCTCCTGGGCCAATTTCAGGAACAACTTCAGCTTATAACAACAGGAAAAAAGCCTCTATAATAACAACAAATTTATCTATTCCCGCATCTTATCTTAAATCGGGTAAAAACACATTAGCTGTATCGATTCATCAACGTGCAAAAGACAGTACAGATGTTTATTTTAAAATGGTTCTAACTGCAACACACGTGAAAAAGGAATCGCCCTAATGCGGTTGCTCGTAATCGTCTTTAGTTTGTGTTTATTGACACAAAATACAGCTTTTGCACATGGCGATGTACACGAACAAATTACGGCACTTACCAATGAAATTGCCGCAAGCACCGAGCCGGCTCGCTTATTATTACTGCGGGCAGAACTTTACCGCATAGATGGTGATTATAAAGCTGCCGAAGCGGATGTCATGTTAGCGCGTGAAAAGGATCCCAAATTAGGTGGCTTATATTGGATTGCCGCTCGCATTGCCCATGATCAAAAAAACTACACGAAATCTCGCGAATATGTGACGTTGCATTTAGCGCAACAACCCAAGGACAGTGCAGCCTATGTTCTACAAGGGACTGTCTGTGAATTATTAGGCGATGACCCTGCTGCCCGAAAAAGTTATGAACAGGTATTAGCCATGCAGTCATCTCCTGATCCAGAAATTCCCTGTCGCTTAGCGTTGTTAATTCATCGTGGTGGAGATGCTCAGGCGGCAAAAACTATTTTAGATCGCTATGAAGCGACACTTGGCAATGTGCCAATATATATTGAAACCGCATTGCATTTAGACTTAGAACGCGGCGAACATACACTCGCCCTACAGCGCATTGATAAACAAATTGCACGCAGTCCACGTCCTGAAACGTGGTATGTCATGCGTGGTGATTTATTGCATAGATTGGGTGATGATAAAGCCGCTCGATCAGCATATGATGCTGCCTTAACTGCCATCAATTCATTACCTTTGTCGCGAAGAACGACTCCTTCAATGAATACACTGCAAGCTCGTATTCACTTATCACTTCAGGAATTACCATGACTTACTGCAATAAATTATTACTGACTCTTAGCTGCGCTTGTTTTATAGCTCCACTAGCGGCTGAAACGATAGTACGCGGCCCGTATCTCCAATGTGCAACGCAGACATCTATTACGATCCAGTGGCGCACGGATGAACCGTCCATTGGTCGCGTCGCTTATATCCCAGCACAAGGAAAAGCGACTATAGCGTATGCTCACGAAACGGAACCTGTTACAGATCATATTGTACAATTACAAAATTTAACAGCCGACACTCAATATCGATATGACATTGTTCCAAATGGTAAAGACATTAAAACAATCCCTTCAAATGTAACGAATAATTTTGTGACTGCTCCTGATAAAATAGATAGGCCCATTCGCATTTGGGCCCTCGGTGATTGTGGGACAGGAAATGATAGTCAGAGATCCGTTCGTGATTCCTTTTATGCAGTTAATGGCGGTCCTCGTACCGATGTTGTACTGTTGTTAGGTGATAATGCGTATAATAAAGGTACCGACCCTGAATACCAAAAGGGTATATTTAATATTTATAACGACTCTATGAACCAAACTGTTTATTGGTCGACCATTGGTAATCATGACATGTATAATTCGAAAAAACCATCCGAAGAAGAAGCGACCATCCCTTATTTTAAAATTTTCACGAATCCTACTGCTGGAGAAGCTGGTGGCGTCGCATCTGGAACTGAAAAGTATTATAGTTTTGATTACGGCCCCGTACATTTTATCTGTTTAGATTCCATGGTCAGTGATCGCTCGGCAAAAAGCGCGCAAGCGGTGTGGCTGGAAAAGGATCTCGCTCAAGTTAAAGCGCCATGGATGATCGCCTTTTGGCATCACCCGCCTTATTCGAAAGGGTCGCATGATTCTGATAAAGAAAAGAATTTAGTTGAAATGCGCGAAAATTTCCTGCCGATTTTAGAAAAGCATGGCGTCGACATGGTGCTCGGTGGCCACAGTCATTGTTATGAACGATCGTATTTACTTGATGGGCATTATGGTAAAAGCGATACGCTTACTCCCGCCATGATTAAAGATAAAGGTGATGGTAATCCAGATAAACCATACCAAAAAGAAAATGGGCCGAATAATGGGGCTATTTACATCGTTACTGGCAGCGCCGGAAAAGTGAGTGGTGGTAAATTAGATCATCCCGCCATGTTTATCTCATTAAAAGAATTAGGTTCACTCGTTTTGGATGTAACGCCGACCTCACTAACAGGTCGCATGATTGCTCCAGAGCAAAAAATGCGCGATGCATTTGTTTTAAAGAAAAACAGTAAGTAATAACAATTCCGGATCATTTAATCGCTAATTAAGAAGACAGAACAGGATCAACGGAGAAACTGAGGGCCACAATCAAGAAATAAATCAAAGATCGCTACGAATTCCCCTCCGTTGCTCCGTCCTCCTGTTAATCTTTCCTCATTAATACATATAAGAGGCCGAATTGGTATAAGCGTGGAATTAGATACGCACTGAATAAATGCAATCATTCAGTGCGTAATTTTGCTCTTATGAAATAATTATTTGAATATTATTGCTCTATTACTGAAAATTACTCTTTAGCGACCAATCGCACGCACTCGTTCTGGGCCAGTAATTACTTCGATTGGATCATCCGCACGACTGTCTTCATCTGGATCTAAACTGGTTTGAACACGTTCAGGCGTAAAGCCAAGTTCTTCCAATGCCGCCTTCAGACTCCGTTCGCTTAAAGCTTCGCCCATGACGGCAGCACCGCGATCACCGCGAACAAATTTAACCCGGCGCGTTTTGGCCAAAGTCGCAACCGCTAACTGAAAGCGAATTTTGTCTTCTTTCCCCAAGGGCGTCGCAAAATCTACGTCTACTCGCATCATGATTTATGCACCTTAGAGGCGCTTGCGATCTCGCAAAGCACCAGCTCCCTCCCGATCAACGACGTTTTGCTCATTTAGTTGCAACTAAAGCCTTCGTAAATACTTAAAAGAGAACACGTAAACAAGCCGCGTTTGCTCTAAAACAAGTCCACAACGGTTGTAAGGACAGTGGTACACCCCCCTTCGTGATGGAGTCGGACACTTGCCTGCCTATTGCTGACAGCCAAGGTTTGGCGCTTTGGAGACCGTAATGATTCTGCGCCTGCAGCACCAACGACCGGATGGTGAAGTTGATAACTATTATTTAAAACCAGGCCGTCGTTATCACGTGGGTCGTGGATCGGGCTGCGAAGTTCGTATTTTGGATTTGAAGTTATCGCGCAAACATTGCGCTTTTGAATTCATCAATGACACCTGGAATATCATTGATCTCCTTAGTACCAATGGCTGCATGCTCAATGGCGAGCAAATTGTTGGCACCATTCCTGTAAAAAAATCAAATACAGTTTCCGCCGGCGCGACGACATTAACCATCGACGATATTTTTGACATGGCGACTGCCCCGAATCAGGGAACTTCATCAAAAGGAAATGAATCAGCAGGAGATGCGGACACGGAAGCCGTTACACCAGAAATTGGCGGCGAGGATGACAACGTTGAAGTTCTCGAACAAGAACCATTACCAGAAGGTGAAATTAATTTAGCGGAAAAAACCGCCGCATTACGTCGCAATGAATGGGAACCCGAACCAGGCTCTGACGCATTTACTAAAACAGATGCCTTAGTTCCGCGTCCCGGCGCAAAGCCGAAAACGTCATCAAAACCACTTACTGGCGAAGAACCGCGCCGCCCCACTGCCGTCTTCCGTGCATCTGATCCGTCAGTTGACATAGATCATGATTCCGAAGCCACGAAAATGCACGTGCCAACCATCAGTGACCAGGAATCAAAACCACCGGCACCGTCTACAAGTCCAGCGCCCAGTACAGATAGCCATGAACGTACATTTTTTATTACGGTTATGGGAAGGCGAGTTGGTCCGTTAACGCGTTCTGCTGCTCGTGAATTAAAGGCCCGCGAATTAAAAGGCACCCTCACGACGGCTGAATTGGAACAGTACCCACAAGGATAATGGTATTCTAACTCAGTTACCTGTGGCACATATGATGACGTGTTTGGTTATCAGTCACCTGTCACGTTTTATGGTACAGACTAGCGACTCATCCGCACTAGCCTCGCTCCACTTTGGGCGCACCATGTTCGCGCCGCAATGACCTCGTTCCAAACTGCATCGCGAATTTTGCCACTTGTTGGCCTGCTCGCTCAGCTCAGTGCTGTGGAGCCAGCGTCCGACGCTACGTCGATTAACCCAACCGCATTTGCTGAACCGCGCATTGAAGCGCCAGATTTAGAATTAGATAAAGATGGTTCGCTGATTGCTCCCCGTGGATTTGTCGTGCGCATCGGTGATCGCGTGCTCATTGGCAACGCGCTGCGTTATCACCAAAAAAATGATGATTTATATGCGACAGGACAAGTCGTTATGGTTAGTCCAGGCGTTCGTGTGCATGCGGAACGCCTGGGAATGCATCCGCACGCACAAAGTGGCGATGCTTGGAATGTCGAAGCATTTATTGAGCACGCCGGTCGCCGCATTGTCATTTCTGCTGAACATATTCATTTTGATCGCACTGTATTACGCTTTGACGGCGTTAAAGGCATCGCCGGTCACGGTGGTATTGCTGGTTTAGGCGCCAGTTCTGCGCGCGTTTATTTACGAGAAACGCCCGCCAAAGATCGCGCTGGTTTTGAACAGCAAGTCAGTGGCATTGAATTAATTGGTGCAACGGTCCGCGCTGCTGATTATCCAGTATTTTATTTTCCGTATATGTACCGTGACTTCACCTATGATTACCCGTGGACGCGATATGAAGGTGGGAAGCAACGTCGCTTAGGATTTTATTTACGCGGTTGGGTAGGAACTAGCTTCCGCGAGATATGGGATTGGCACCCACGTATTGAATTGCGCGGCGATTTATATTCACGCACAGGCGAGGCCTGGGGCGCAAAGGGTGAATGGTTTAGTAATTATGGTTATGGACAGGCATCTGTTTATAATAGTCAACAAGAAGTGGTCATGGGCGGCGGTGATGACTTGCAAAATGTCACTGTCCGTAATTCCTCCGTTGTCGATTTAGAACAACAATTACATGGCTTGGGTGGTGCCCTCTATGGCCGTTGGGTATCTTTACCGGATGCTGATCCGCCAGGACCAGGAGAAACGCAACGTCCATGGGATGATCGTTTTCGTGCCGATTATTTACGCGACGATTTAGAACACCGACCATTCGCGCGCCGTGGGGTGACCGGCACCTGGGGAACGTCACTTGGTACCATTACGCTCGACACGGAAAAACGTGCGAATCCACAACAAATTCTGACAGACCGTCTGTGGGGCGTGCAGGTCATGATGCCCGCTTTGCAGCTACTTGGGCCCCTGCATGTAAGCGGTTCTGGCTGGAGTGAAAGTTTAGAAAATTCTTTTTATGACGATGCCGCCGTGCGTACCTCGTATGACGGAAAAATGACAGCCATGAAATGGTTTGGGCCATTAGGAATTGATGCTGGCGGTGGAGTCGATGGCCTTGTTTATCAAGATGCACGATTTGGTGGCGCTGATTTACTTGATGATCAAATGCGCATGGTGCCCATGTATACTGGTGGAATTCGTACACGCTTTATTGGTGATTGGGGTAATGGTTTATCACATATATTCACACCACGAGTTGGTGTTGAATGGTATGAAAAAGGACAAGGCGATACGCTCAGTGCGTGGCGCTTTGGTGACACCAGAGACACACTGACAGAAAATCGTCATTTATTAGCCACCAGTTTTGATACCAGTGTATCGAGCACACGCACACTATTACGAGCAACTGCAACAGCACGGTGGGGTTTGCGCTTAGAGGATCGCTTTTACATTGATGAATTTGGTAATACTCGAACCGCCGATTCAACTCTTTATGATGTTTTTGGCACCATTGAAGGTTCGCCCATTGCATCGTGGATTATAAATGGCTCGGTTTATTACGATGCCTTAGCTGAACGTTTTCGCACTTTTGATGTTGGTACGAGTTGGGTTCCGGCTCAATTTATGGCTGTCCGCTATAATGGATCACTTATACCGGAAACACCAACGACATCAGCAGTCTGGCAACATCGACCAGGCATTACCTTTTTAGCAAATCGTTATCGTTTTGATGGCGATGTTACATTCCGGCCAAATGGTCATGCAGTCGATCAATGGATGGCACAAATTACTCGTCGTATGGTTGATGGTGATTTATCTCTGAACTATGAAATGCTGCGAGATGAGAATGGTCACATTTATGATCGACGTATCGGCGTCAACTTTTCAATGTCCATTGGTGGTGGTCCATCTGATTCTCATAATTTGCAACCAACAACTACGCGACCATGAGATTCGGCACACTTCTACGCTTTTTATTTGTAGCTGGTTGGGCTGTTTTTCTCAGCATTCATATCACGCATCATGCAGCACCTGGATTAGGACTCACTGAACGAAATGCTTTTTCGACAGCCTTGGCTAAAAATTTAGGGCGCACGTACGTCTATCATTTACAACGTAGTTCCACTAATGCCCCGCAAAAAATTGGTGAATGCACAACCTCCTATTTACGCACAGAAAACGGTTTTGAATTAGAGACTACCCTGCATGTCGATGATCTCGGTGTTTTAGCGCCAAGTTTAAATCTATTACCGGCTTTGCGTAATGCCTCATCACGGCAGATGCATTTGCGTTTAACTGAAGTGCTGAGCAACGAACGCTTCTTAATTGGATTGCGAGGTTCTGGTAATTTATTGGGATTAGAAGCAGAAGGCGACGGCCTTGTCAATGACACCGGTTTGCACGGAACATATATTTTGGAAGACGGTGCCCCGACACCATTTCATGTACCCACCATCACCAGCGCTGCCGCAAATGGCAATGATTTTGCTGTTACCTTGCCGCCAGGATTACAAATCGGTGATCGTTTTACGTCACAATTATTAAGTCCTGATATTACTGCATTAAAGCTTAAAACGATAACTGCTATTTATACGGTGCTGCCGAAAGAAACGCTGACAACAGTTGCCGGTCAATTGTCGGTATTTCGCGTGCAAATGGAGGTCGATAATCGCAAGGTCGCCACATTATGGTGTGATGATCAGGGCACTGTATTTCTCAGTCGGCAAAAAGATGGCATGGAACTATCACTGGCCACAATTCGTGAAATTGGTGGTAATATTTTATGGCCGCCTGCACTGGTCACTAAACCATGAGAGATGCCGAATCAGATAAACAATTTTGTCATGATATGCTACCAAAAGTATCGCGCACTTTTGCCGCGTGCATACGTTTATTGCCGCCGCGTGTAGAAAATGCAGTCCTAATAGCGTATTTATTGTGCCGCATTGCCGACACCATTGAAGACACTGCCGATTTACCGTTTGCTGAAAAAGAGCGCTTATTAACACATTTTAAAAATTGTTTAAATAAAGATGGGCCTGATGCCGGTCCATTAATTGCTGCTTTTTCTGCTAAGCGAACGCACGACGAAACGTTGACAGCACAAGCTGATATCGCCCTGCGCGAATACCGTCGACTTGATGATGACCAACAAGATGCCATACGCCCTTGGGTGCAAGAAATGTGTGATGGTATGGCGCAATTTGCGCGCGTTCACGCGCGCGCACGGCCTGATCACTTAGAAGCATTGGCCAGCTTAGAAGAATTAGATCGCTATTGTTATTATGTAGCAGGAACGGTCGGACATTTACTCACCGAATTGTTCCGACTCCATCATCCGCGTTTAACTAAAAAACATTATGCAAAACTAAAAGCGCTATCGACGAGCTTCGGTCTCGGTTTGCAATTAACCAATATAATTAAAGACGTCGCTGATGACCGTCAACGTGGATGGAGTTTTGTGCCACGCCAATTATGTTCACTCGCCGGTACAACACCCGAGCAATTATTGGCTGACACGTCGTCGCGCCAATCACAAATTGTCATGTCGTTATTAATTGCAAAAGCAAAAAGACATCTCAAAGACGCCTTAAATTATTGCACTACCTTACCAAGAAGCGCCTACCGCATTCGCCTGTTCTGCTTAACGCCCCTATTTTTTGCCGTGCGCACGCTGCACAAAGCGGAACGAGATCCCCAATTATTAAACCCAAATCACAAAGTAAAAATCACCCGTGGTGAAGTCTATCGCATTTTATGCACCACGTATGTATTAGCTCCCAATAATCACCTAGTACGCGCCTATTATCGACAATTAGCTGGTAAAAAACGTTAAGCGAAAATTAAAGCGCTCATGCAAAGCTCTCATAAAAATAAGCAAAACACTACAAACCGATATCCCGTCATAAACAAGGAATCGCGAATGCGGCTGGCCTTTGACACCAATAGGCAAAAGCGTCAACACACTGATTACACCACATGTCAGGATGACGGGGTCTGTATAAATCAATAATTCCCGTGCCCTAATTGCTCATACACGTCATCTCTATCATAACTTGAGACATACAAATATCCTAGACTTTACGGCCAGCTCAGAAACATGACCTCCGCTTTATAAACCATGCACATGCCGCTAAACTATAACCACCGCTGCGTTTACCGCTGCTGGTTTTAACGTTTACTATAGATTTAATCGTATCGGCAAAGCTGGACCGAGGAATTGCAGCCATCGTTCAAACTGCTGCCGCTGTCAGAGCACGATTGCAGATCATATGCAAGCCAATGGCTGCGTTTGTTGTCCCAATGCCAGTAACAACTCTGGGTCTACAATGAATAATATTTTGCCAAAACGGGATCGAGGTCCCGGGAACAATACCACTATTTTTTAATCAGTGCGATGGCTTTCTCTGCAAAACGTTTTCCTAGGGTTTCGTACCCCTCTTTGCTATAGTGCAGATCATTTTTAGTCTGCCCATCTTTCGTGACATCGTTGAGGTCGTCTGTGTCTACCCAGGCACCGTTTGGAGCGTCCTCAGCAATCTTCACCAAAATGTCACGCATGTTTTTCCAGGAATCGCTTTTGTCTTTATTGTCTAAACCATAATCGCTTAATCGGCCAATCACAATATTCATGGCGTCAATTTTCAAATCCGTCTTTATATGATTAATAAGACCATTGAAACTATCCCGATAAACTTCAGTCAGCTCTTGTCCGGCGTCTGTTTCCCCCTGCATCCATATAAAGGTAACGGTGTCAAATGTTTTACCGTCAGTGGCTTTTATAAGGCTCGCCTGTAATTGGTCATAGAGAAAACCATTGGGACTCTTTTCGGGCCGTTCTTTATTTTCAGGGAATTTATACTCTTTATACCAAGCGCGAATAGGCGCTCCGCGCTTAGCACTTTTAACCATGGTCACGTTATCTTTTCCGAAAGCTTCCTCGACGATCGGTGCGAAAAATACTTTGGTATCGAGTTTATACATATTGGACTGCCCAGCGAGAATAAATAAATGTTTTTCTTGGGTTTGGGCGCTTGAGATAAAACTCAGCGTGAGTATGAAAAGTATAAGTCTCATTAATGTGCTCTCTCTATGTTGAATAAATGTACTATTACCAATCTGTTGCGAAGCCTTTCTTTTACCAGCGATCAGGCTCACTTTGCAGACGTTGGCGATAGAGAAAGGTTCCCGATAGATTACGTCTATTCTGCTGATCCTCTGGCTGACCACCGAAAAACTTACTAATAGTCGCTGGTTTTATATTTAAATTATTGTGGCCTGAGGCATAAATATATCCTGGGCTCGTAGGTCCTACCGCTGGACTCCAGGCAACTTCATACCAGAGCATTGGCTCATTAGCGCGTGCCATCGCCCATTCTTGTTGTGAATACCAAATTCCTTTATCTGGTGAGCTTTGTACCTCACTCCAATTTTTATGGCCCCGTGACGTGCCACCACCGCAACTCACGATGAAAACCGCCGGTGCTTTTCGATACACGCGAAACCAACACGGTGCATCGGTCCCAGGCACCTGACTTGAATCACCGGCAACGAAAGCCTCAAAATTATCCGCCATAGGCATGGGATCAGGATTAGTATAATTCACCAATTTTTCCCAACGTACTGCTGGCTCATGCACAATAGGATTAGCAGCTACCCGCTGGGAAACGGCCGTAGGCGGACGCCTCCATAGACGTGCATTACAAATCATATACGAGCCTATGGCTGGCCATTTTGTACCTTTGCAGGTTAATGTATCATCCGTTTCAAATAACAGATTACCAAAACGATCACGTGGTCCTGGTAATCCGTTGCGGATATCTAGCCACCCAAACGCTTCTTCTTTTTCTGGTGTTTTGGGGTCATCCCAGCCAATGCGAGCTGTTTCTGATATATACTGCAAAGCCGAAGCAAACATGACACGAGCGCGGGTTTCCTCGAGTAAAAGTTGCCCTTCTTGAGAGTCGCTGCGCATGCGCGCTAAAAAAGCCAAAGCCAACATAGCAAGCAAGGCACAGATGCCTGCAACGACAATAAGGACCGTACCTTGACGTCTATTTTTTTGGTATGCCATTTATTGATACCTCGGATCAGTAATTTCGGTATCGAGTTCACGTTGTCTTCTAGCACCGCGTAACGTGGTGGTTAAGCCATCTATATTAATGGAAAATTGTTCTCCGGTCATCGGGTCAAGTATGACGACGCGCGATGCATGGCGAAAGCGATTGAAATAATAATAAACACAGGTGCGAATAGTTACCTGCGGCCACGTTTCTGGTTTTGCATTGAGAAAATCAACCTGGGGATATAGGTCCCATTGCCACATGTTTTCCCTGCTAAAACCATTCTTCCCCCTTGAGGAATAAACACCGTGATGACATTGTGGATGCGTACCCTTTCCGTTTTTAACCGTGGTTAGAACAAATCCACTGCTATGCCCCATTTCTGGTTTACTTTTCGGTTGATGGCGCTCCCTATGGTTGGTGTTAAAGTGACCAAACCCAGCGCCATATTCACCAAATTCCTTGGGAATGGTTCCGTCAAAATCATAAAAAGCATAAATAAAGTTTGCTGGTAAATAATCCAACGCCGCGTAGTAGCCTAAATTATCCGTAATGTGCGGCAGAATCCGATGGCGCCATTCCCGCTCACTGGGGACAATGCCGTCATTTACCATGCCTTGTTTGCCAAAAATACTGTAATCCCCCAACTTATTCATATAATATCCACTGTTTTCATTATTATAAGAACTCCAAATGTGACCATTATACCACTCTCTCGGGCCACTATGATCAAATGCGAGTGTGGTGTTTGGTGTGGAAAAATCTAATGGCTGAAACGGAAAACCATTCTCTCGCAGGGGTTGCTTCGTGGAATCGCAGCGCGAATCAAATGTGTCCCAAAAATCCATTTCATAATTGGCTGCAACCACGGCCGTGCGAAAAATACTATTGGACAGGGATAATCGATTGGCCGCTGATATCGTTTGCGCAGCAACCCGCACTCCAGCCAAGGCAACCGAGAGTATCAGCATACCAATGGCAATGGAAACTATTAACTCAATCAATGTGAAAGCATTTTGTGCGCGTGTCATTAGAGCCGTCCATCACTGACAAGAATGCGATCATAGATAGGGAAACGTGCGATTTGCACGGCGTACATACGCACACTTGGCGGCACGGAACCGCGCTCAAACACACCATTACTGTTGCGGTCCGCTCCCCATAATCCCATAAAATGGCCTGCCTTATAGGCTTCTCTATCTTGGTTGTCGTTACTTCCCTGGGTCCTCG
>JAHEDF010000473.1 GCA_024641365.1 Planctomycetota bacterium
GTTATGGCATGGGCACAGCTTGCCATCGCGCGGTTGCCGTTGAACACATCGCCGACGCAAAGGCAGGCGGTTATGGTTTAAAATCCTTAACATTTGATGGATTAGATCTTTTAGCGTCATGGAAAACTGCCCAGCAAGCAATTGCTTGGGCACGAGAAGGTCAACCAGTATTGGTCGAAGCAAAAACCTATCGTTTCCGTGGGCACTCAGCATCGGATGCGGCAGCAAAAGGAACGCAAAAAGGTGATTATCGAACAAAAGAAGAAATTGAACAATATCAAAAATTAGATCCAATTTTACGCGCACAAAAAAGCCTCATCGGTGCAGGCTGGTTAAGCGAGGCAGGCGCAGAACAAATAAATGAACAAGTTATGGCGCAAGTGATGGAAGCAGTTGAATTTTCTGAGGAAAGTCCAGAGCCGCCAATATCTGAACTAACTCGCCACGTATTTAGTGAAGAATGAGCCTGCTATGACTGCAACAGCTACTCCTCCATTCAAAGCATCACGACCGATAAACGCTAAAGAAGGTGAACCAATTAATGGTCACAAAGGTGTGTTATTATCAAATGGTACGCAATTGGTTTCGATGCGTATGGCAATTTGCCAAGCGCTGTACGAAGAAATGAAAAGAGACCCGTCTATTTTTATTATAGGCGAAGAAGTAGCGCAATATAATGGCGCCTACAAAGTGACCAAAGGTCTCTTAGATGAATTTGGCCCAGAGCGAGTCATGGACACGCCTATTACAGAATCTGGATTTACTGGGTTAGCAGTTGGCGCAGCTATGACCGGTTTACGTCCTGTCATTGAATATATGAGTTGGAATTTTAGTTTCCCTGCATTTGACCAAATAATTTCGAATGCGTCAAAAATGTGTTATATGACTGGCGGTATGTTTCCGATTCCTTTAGTGATGCGCGGACCCAATGGCGCTGGTCCACGTGTGAGTTCGCAACATAGTCATGCGGTAGAAGCGCTATTTTCGCATTTCCCAGGATTAATAGTGGTGAGCCCATCGACGCCTCATGATGCCAAAGGCTTAATGAAGAACGCCCTGCGACAGCCAAATCCAGTGTGTTTTTTAGAAAATGAAATGCTCTATAATTTTGAGCAAGACATCACCACCAGTGACTACACGATTCCATTTGGAAAAGGTGATATTAAACGCGAAGGATCAGACTGTACAATTGTAGCAGTTAGTCGAAGTGTGCACTGGGCAATGGAAGCGGCTGATGAATTAGCAAAATCTGGAATTTCGTGTGAAATTGTTGATCCTCGTACCATTAAACCACTTGATATAGATTTAATTGTGAGCTCGGTGCAAAAAACCAATCGCTGTGTTGTCGTTGAAGAATGTTATAAAACAGGGGGTATTGGTGCTGAAATAGGAGTACAATTAATGGAACGTTGTTTCGATGATTTAGATGCTCCAGTTGGACGAGTAACAACCACAGAAAATCCAATGCCATATGCTGCTAATCTAGAACATGAAACATTACCTAAACCGCATCGCATTATCGAAGCGGTTAAGAAAGCATGTTATCGTTAAAAGAACGATCTGTCATTTAATTGAGATTTTATTCTGAACATCATCTACAAGTTTCTCCTATCGCATCACGATAATGAAACTTTTCGGACCATCGGACCTAGACCATGATTATCGAACAACTGATGCCTTCCAAATCGCCGACCATGACCGAGGGCACTATTGTCGCCTGGCGCATAAAGCCGGGAGACAAAGTACAAGTCGGAGACGTTATTGCCGAATTACAAACGGATAAATCGGTAACTGAATGGGAATCTGCTGATGCTGGAATTTGTGCGGATATTATTATTCCCGCAGGTGATGTTGCCCAGGTCAATCAAGTTGCGGTTTTATTTGTAACCAAAGCCGGAGAAGACACCACTGCGGCAGTCAAAAAAGCCAAGACTAAAAATGAAAAAATTAAAGTGGCTAATAGTGGTGCTGCTGCTGAGGCAGCTCCTGCTCCTGCAACAACTGTACCTACTCCGGCACCTGCACCGCAACCATCAACGCCAGCTGCACTTCCCAAAGGAGTGCGCGTTTCTCCAGTGGCGGCAAAAATAGCAGCATCATTGGGCGTAGATTTGCGACAAGTGAAAGGCTCTGGTCCAGATGGCCGCATTGTGCGTCGTGACGTTGAATCAGCGGCAGCTGCGGGCACTGCAAAATTAGGAGCAGCAGTCGGCAAACCAGCTAAACCAAAATTAAAAGTATTACGTGCAGATGGCCCAGGCGCCGATGTTCCTATGTCGCCAATGCGTCAAATTATTGGCAAGCGACTACTTGAAGCCAAAACGCAAATCCCACATTTTTATGTAAGTGAATCTATTGATGCCAGCGCATTAGTAGCATTACGCGAACAAGTTAACTTATTAGAAGGTATGAAAGTAACCGTTAATGATTTAATTGTTCGCGCTTCAGCGCTCGCTTTACGTGTACATCCAAAATTAAATGCGACATTTAATGGTACATCTATTAAACAATATGACAGTGCTGACATTAGTGTCGCTGTGGCAATTCCAGATGGTTTAATTACCCCAATTGTGACCAAGGCGCACACAAAAAATATCAAACAAATTGGCGATGAAGTGCGCTCTTTAGCAAAAAAGGCCGTTGAAGGCAAATTGCAGCCAGCTGAATTTCAAGGCGGTAGTTTTACGATTAGTAATTTAGGAATGTTCGGTATCAGTGAATTTGTGGCTATTATAAACCCGCCTCAAGTCGCTATTTTAGCGGTTGCTGGCATTAAAGACGAACCAGTTGTTAAAAATGGTCAACTTGTCGCAGGAAAAGTCATGCGTGTGACTTTAAGCGCTGATCATCGTGCCGTTGATGGCGCGGATGCCGCAGCTTTCCTGAAAACGCTGAGAGAGTTATTAGAAGCACCAGCGACACTGTTGGTGTAAGCAAGGTAGGCCTTGCTGTAATTTATTACCGCAAGCCTGTCGTAATTTAGCCAAATGAGACGCTCGTTTTATAAGAAAGAAAATCATGTCAGACTATGAAGTTTTAGTGATTGGTGCTGGACCTGGCGGTTACGTGGCAGCAATTAAAGCTGCTCAGCATGGTAAAAAAACCGCAATTGTCGAACGCGAGCACTTAGGTGGAATTTGTTTGAATTGGGGCTGTATTCCAACCAAAGCGTTACTGAAAAGCGCAGAGATTTTTGAAGGGTTGCAGCACGCCAAAAATTATGGGTTACAAGCCGATAATGTACGCGCTGACTTTCCGGCCGTGATTAAGCGGTCACGAGATGTCGCAGGACAAATGTCCAAAGGCATCGAATTTTTAATGAAAAAAAATAAAATTACCGTTTTAAGCGGAACGGCTTCATTTGTTGACGCAAAAAAAGTGGCCGTAACAAAAGCAGATGGTTCAAGCTCAAACGTTAGTGCTGATAATATTTTAATCGCTACTGGTCACAAACCCCGC
>JAHEDF010000474.1 GCA_024641365.1 Planctomycetota bacterium
CCTAATGTAAAGACGCCGCATCTAGATCAATTGGCCAAACAGGGTTTGCAATTTGTTAATGCGGTGTCGGTTTTACCGGTGTGCACCCCCCATCGCAGTGCATTAATGACGGGGCGCTTTCCAACCAGCACGGGCATGTTTCTCAATGATGCGCATTTGCCAGACGAAGAAGTCTGCATGGCAGAAATATTAAAAACAGCGGGTTACACGACTGGCTATATTGGCAAATGGCATCTCGATGGTCATGGTCGCTTTGCTTATATTCCGCCAGAGCGCCGTCAGGGTTTTGAATATTGGAAAGCGGCAGAGTGCGATCACGATTATAATAAATCACATTATTACGACGGTAACTCCCCGGTTATGAAACATTGGGAGGGCTATGATACCTACGCCCAAACAAAAGATGCGCAGGCCTTTATTCGTGATCATGCTACGAATGCGAAACCATTTGTATTAGTGCTTGCTTATGGCACACCACATTTTCCGCATGGATCAGCTCCGCAAGAACTCAAAGCATTATATCCACCTAATAAAATTATTTTACCAGACAACGTACCGGAAAGCCAATTAGCAAAGGCACGCATGGAAGCCCAAGGGTATTATGCGCACTGCACAGCGCTTGATAAGTGTATCGGTGATTTAATGACGACACTCGACGAAACAGCATTGTCGTCATCGACCATTGTGGTGTTTAGTTCTGATCATGGTGAAATGCTTGGTGCGCACGATTACCCGCCGAAAATGAAACAGACGAGTTTTAGCGAAGCGGCAAATGTGCCTTTTTTACTGCGTTATCCATCCGCGCTTGGACAGACCGGTCGTAAAGTTCGCATGCCAATTACCACCACGGATGTATTGCCGACGTTATTAGGTTTAGCTGGTGTAACATTACCGCCGTCCGTTGAAGGAGACGATCTCTCACCGATTTTACGAAACGGTGGCGATGATGAAGAGCGCACCGCATTATACATGAATGTCGCACCGTTTGATCGCCGCCGTGAAATTCCAGAATTTCGCGCATTGCGCGGTAGCCGTTATTCCTATGTACGCGGTTTAAATGGTCCGCTGTATTTATTCGATAATGTGAAAGACCCAATACAAATGAACAATTTAATTAAAGATCCTGAGCATGCCGCCTTATTAAATGACTACGATAATCGCTTAGCCGAACAATTAAAACGAAATAAAGATGATTTCCTCTCTGCTGCTGAATCGATTGCCTTATGGGGTTATAAAATAGAAAAACACGGCAGTGTGCCCTACAGTTCAGCTGTGAAGACGCCGGATGAAGTACAGACGCCCAAACGACAAAAATAAATTAAGATTTTGATTATGGTGGAAAGATATTATTCCCGGTTTGTAGCCGTATGATATTGAATAAATGAGTGTGAATTCAGCAGAGTAGCACTTATTTACACGATAGCGATTAATAAAATGTGAGCCGGAGAAAAAGAAGACTTTAATTCCAAGCTTATGAAGCCAGCCCATTAACCAATAGCTTTTAGTATGACGGGGTGGGTCACAGAGCATATGACAAGCATGCCGCTGTGTTATTGCTGCTCCTGGCTTTAGTTGGTACGTGTTCATTCATATTATTTTACCGCTATTGACGATTGCGTAAGGGACTTTTTCATGTGGATAAAATTAAGTACTCATATTATTGGCCTACTCATTATAAGCCAATTACAGCTAGTGGCTGAGGTCAGCCCGGGGTCCATGTTTGGTGATCATATGGTGTTGCAGCGTGATATGCCTGTTCCGGTTTGGGGTACGGCCAATCCCGGTGAAAAAGTGTCGGTGGAATTTGCGGATCATAAAGAAACGGCAACAGCAGATCACAATGGAAAATGGCTGGTTAAATTGCCCGCGCTGCAAGCATCTGCTCAAGGTAGAGAAATGACCATTGCGGGGACAAATAAAATTATTTTCAAAGATGTTTTAGTCGGTGAAGTCTGGATATGTTCGGGTCAGTCAAATATGGAATTTCCTCGCAGTAAAGTGAAAGAATTAGAGGCGTTGGTGCCAGAGGCAAAAACCAAACCAATTCGTAGTTATCGTGTGCCAACCTTTGTTTCATTAACGCCACAGGACAATTGTAAGGGGCAGTGGTCAGTAGAGCCCTCCACGAGTGCCGTGGCATTTGGTCTTAGTTATTATTTACATGAAAAAATTGATGTTCCTATTGCCGTTATCGTAACGTGCTGGGGCAGTTCATGGATTGAAGGGTGGATGCCGTTGGACATGACTGAACAACTGCCGCACTTTAAAAAAATGATGGAGGAATTTGCGGCGAAAGACAAAGAGAAGGTTATTAATTTAATTGATGCGGCGATAAGCAGTGGGAAAGATGCGAAGGCATGGGCGCGCGGTGATAATGTATGGGTTCGGCAACGCCCGAATATTCTCTATAATGCGATGATGCATCCCATCGTGCCGTATGCGTGCCGTGGTTTAGCCTGGTATCAAGGCGAGGCCAATGCGGGCCGCTATCAAGAATATGCTCAAAGCTTACCGTTGTGGGTGCAGCGCTTGAGAAAAGAATGGGGGCGTGAGGATTTTCATTTTCTCGCCGTCATGTTACCAGGATATGGAAAAGCCGATGGCCCGCCCGATGCCCGGACATGGGCGCAAATGCGTGACGCACAATTGTCGGTATTACAATTACCGCATACCGGAGTCGCGAATACCATCGACTTGGGCGACGTAAAAAATATTCATCCAGCCGATAAAGCGCCAATTGGTGAGCGACTGGCGTTACTTGCTTGTCGTGATGTGCATGGGCAAAAAATAATGGGTCAGGGACCAACATACAAAAGTATTGAAATAAAAGGCGCACAAGTGGTGATTTCATTTACTTATGCGCAAGGACTAAAAACTACAGATGGTAAAGCCCCAACCGGTTTTTGGTTGTCAAATGCCGCTGGTGAATGGCAGGAGGCAACCGCGGTTATTGAGGGAGAAACAATTATTCTCACGGCAGCGGGCGTCGATAAACCAGCGGGATGTTGTTATGCTTACACGGGAAAACCGACGGTTAATCTGGTTAATGGAGACAATTTACCAGCATATCCTTTTAAATCAGATACAGCAACACCATAGCCGCGTCAGTATTCTTTTTCAAAAAGACTGAGCAAATTATTGCTAACCAGCCACGGGGGCTATGGTGCTGACGTGAACAATGACACTCATAGTTATCCTCATTCGTGTCTTCAAAATATTTGGACGCCATGTAAATTAATCGGCGTAAGTCGGCAATTAATTGTTATCATTTGTATGATGGTTTTATGTGGTTGTCAGCCATCGCATTCATCACGAGCTGAAACGAATGGCAGTGCAACAAATCCCACAACCCAAACCGCGAATTTTAATGTCGTGGTAGTGGTCGTGCATGGCATGTACGATTTACCAGCGCAGTTACGCCCCAAAGCACTTGGTGGTCACGGAAATGTCTGTCCACA
>JAHEDF010000475.1 GCA_024641365.1 Planctomycetota bacterium
GTAACGATTACTCACAGAGCTTGCTATGATGGTGAGCAGCATGTGGTGTCGCTATGCATGTAGTCATACTTGGTTGTGGGGTTATCGGATCGTTGGTCGGTAATTCATTAGCGGCAAATGGTCATTCTGTTTTAGGTGTACGACGCCGAGCACGACCGGAGCAAACTGTTGACTGTCCAATAATGACAGGGGACATCGCTGATGCGGCATTGTACACGGCTATTACCTCTAGCATGCCGTGTGTTGATGCGGTATTACTAGCGGCAAATCCAGGTGTGAGACGCGGCGTTGATAATGGTCTTGCCCAAGCGGCCCATCATGTGCGTGCTTATTTTCCAGAGGCACGGTTAATCTATACAGGAACAACGTCCGTTTATGGGGATGCACAAGGCGCAGGAGTCGATGAGACATTCGCAATTGATCGTTCAAATCCAGTCATTGCCGCATTAATGGCAATTGAAGATGCCGTTCGGCAACACCCGCATGCCGTGATATTACGGGCAACAGCCTTAATTGGACCATCGCGCTTATATTCCGCGAAAAAATTAACAGAAGCAGAAAAAAATAGACAGCCATGTCAGATTGCTGGGGATTTAGATCGGCCATTTAGCTATCTGCATGAGTTTGATTTAGTGGAGTTATGTCTCTCAGCGATAACGGGAGGGCTCGAAACAGGTTTGTACAATGCGGCAGGGCCTGACGTGATAACGGTGCGCGATTATTATCAGTCCATCGCCACTAAAAATAACATAACGTGCTCCTTAGTCAGTGATGGTTCCAGACAGCCATCTCGTTGGATAAACGCTGAAAAATTGCAGCGAACCTGTGGTAAAACAAAGTGGCGCTCTCTAACAGACCTTAATTAGGCGCATCACAAAATAACGCACTATGTGCAGTTCTGTGCTTGCGGCGTGGACAAAGCTTTGCGAACCTATTGGTTCAGAGAGGCGAGCATGAATCCAAATGACTTGCAGAAAGACTTCTTAAGCCAGTTGCAGAACCAAGCTGGCTTTCATTTGTTTAATCAATTGCTTGATGTTTGCCTATTTGTGAAAGACACGAGCTTTCGGTTCATGTGGGTGAATAATGCATGTATAGAATTATTGGGCTGTAAAACCGAAGTCGAAATTATTGGCCAAACTGACATTACCTTTTCTCATCGTCATTTGTGTGAACAATACGCAGTGGATGATAATTATGTTATCAGCACTGGTAAATCAGTGGTCGACAAAGTTGAATTAGTACGTCGGCAGAATGGTTCACTAGCATGGTATAATACCACCAAAATTCCTATGTACGCACATGACGGCACTATTATTGGCATTGCCGGAATTACGCGTGACTTAAAACAAATGAGCGAATCTAGTGAGCGTTTTCTTGGCATGGCCCCAGTTATTGAAACCATTTGGACGCAATATCAGCGCAATTTAACCATGGGAGACCTTGCAGGCATGATGCAATTGTCTGTCAGTCAATTTGAGCGCCAGTTTAAAAAACGTTTTGGGATTACACCATTAAAATATTTAATTCAAATTCGTGTAAATGCAGCATGTGATTTATTATCGCGCACTAATTTACCAATTACAAAAATTGCGAGTGAGACTGGATTTTACGATCAAAGTCACTTCACTCATTGTTTTGTGCGCACGAAAGGTATTACACCGACTGATTATCGCGTTCAGCAACAAAACAGCGCTAATTAGCCAAACAGGCTTGTTCCAAAAGTGGGACGAGCGCACATAAACCCCGTGCGTCTATGCTTGGTAACACATGCTGCGCAATATTTTTTAATGTTTGCGATGCTTGTCCCATAACACAACCATGACCCGCCCATTCAATCATTTCGCGGTCATTGTCGGCATCGCCAACCGCCCACACAGCTTCTTGTGGTATTCCTAAGTGCTGCGCTAATTGTTGAACGCCCCACCCCTTGGTGATGCCATATGGTAATATTTCTAGTCGATCAGGCTGGCTTATGACGACCTCAAAACGGCCGTGAAATTGCTGGGTTAATTCTTTGCACGTTTTATGAATTTCGATGGGATCATCGACGTATAATATTTTTAAACTAGGACCTACCCATGCACTGCGAATAGCCGGGTTAATAATGATCGGAGTTTGATACAAATGTCGCCACGTTCGGGTTTGCCGCGTTTCATGGCTCATGACCCAAGTTAGTGCATCTGGATAACAACACACAACGCCATTGCGCAGAGTTAATCCAGACATGATGTCGTGAACATCGGTCTCGCTGAGCATGCGCGTTAAAATCTCTCCACGGTGAGGATGTCCAATCCATGCGCCGTTAAAACAAATCAGTGGACCAATGCTGCCAATTTGTTCCCATGGTAATTGCGCGGTCATTAAGCCTCGGCCTGTGGCAATTGCTACATTTATGCCCAAGGCACGAATTGCTTGTACAGCCAATGCGTGACCCATGGGAAGTTGACATGATTCGGTTAGTAATGTGCCATCAAGATCTAATGTTAGTAACTGTGGGCGCATGCCACCACGGTATGCATCAGTTACAAAAGCAAAAGGGCATCGTGCGCATGGTTGTTGCGTAAGGGATGGGTAGCCTTTTGTTTTAAAATTCTTCTATACAAAGACATGCGTGAGCGAACTAACGTTATTATGGTGGAACCTTTATAATTTACACGACGACATTGATGATCCTAAGACCAATGACATCGTAAAATCGACGCGTGTTTATCATCGTGATATTCGAGAGGTTGCAGAAATTATTGATCGCATTTCACCAACTCCAGACCTGATTGGTTGTGCTGAAGTTGAAAATATAAAAGTTATGCATGATTTAGCACAGGACATTCATTGGCAGTCACAACATCGTGCGTATTTTTGTGATCAACATATTGAATCAAAAGATCCACGTGGCATTGATATTGGTGTTTTATTTCGCAAGGGCGGTCCATTAACAGATATTAAAGTATCTGCCTATTGGCCAAGTGATCATGATGCCGTTCGTCCGATTGTGGTAATTGATGCGCTTTTAATTGGTGAATTACTGAAACCAATTTCTTTTGCCTTAGTTCATGGAAAAAGTAGACGGAGTGGTGCAAGTCACCCTGATGACCCGATGCCAGGGAGCCAATTACGTTATTCATACGGCGCTGCTATAAAACGTTTGTCTGCCGAAAAAGGGGCAGCGGGTATTCCCTTAATTGTTTTAGGCGATCTTAACGATGAGCCTTCAAGTAAGTCAGTTGAAATAAGTGCAGGCGCGGCAATTGGTCGCCCCATGGCAGGCGACACAATAGACCCGAAACGTTTATATAATTTAGGCTATGAAGGTCGCGCAGATGCAAAGGGTACGTGTACACATGAGGATCACTGGCTTTTTTTTGATCAGATATTAGTGAACGGCGCTGTTTTAGATGCGTCTATTGGTGGTTTGGAAATTGTTGGTCGGCAACGAATTATTGCCGAAAATCCGCT
>JAHEDF010000476.1 GCA_024641365.1 Planctomycetota bacterium
ACCGTTGGTATCCAGCCGTAGCGATTGTACTCGGACTTATTACGGCCACCTATTATTTATTTATTGGACGGTCAGATGCGCTTGCTCATGTCGGCTTTGAATATTTAAGTTTTATTACGCTCTTAGCGAGTTTGTATGTGTGCTCAGGCGGCATTGTGCTTGGTATTGGTGGCCGTGGACGTGCCACAACGAATACGCTCATGTTATTTTTTGGCGGGATTATAGCTAATTTAATAGGTACTACTGGTGCATCGATGTTGCTCATTCGTCCGTTTTTACGTGCGAATCGTGGACGTTTAGCACCGTATCATGTCGTGTTCTTTATTTTTATTGTATCCAATGTCGGTGGAGCATTAACACCTATCGGTGACCCGCCACTTTTGTTAGGTTTTTTACGCGGCATTGAATTTTTTAGATTTTTCGAATTAAATTTTTTTCCATGGCTCATGACCATGTCGATATTACTCATATTGTTTTATATATTTGATGCGAAAAATACGCGTCATGCCCAAACATTAGCGGCATTCCGCCATTTGCCGTATGTGCAAGGGTGGTCGCATATTGGACTCTTATTGCTGACTGTAGGTGTGGTATTTGTTGATCCGGCAAAAATATCATGGTTGCCAGCGATCCATTACCACGGTCACGATTTTAGTTTTGTGCGTGAGTTATTGATGATTGGTATCGCAATTGTGGCGTGGAAAACGGCCACTAAGGAACGATTAGCTATTAATGACTTTACCATTGAGCCGATTCGCGAAGTGGCCTTCCTATTTGTCGGTATATTCTTAACTATGATACCTGCTTTAGAACTCATACGCATTTCTGCGCAGAGCGGTTCAATTATGGGTTTTGATCTTACCGTGTCAGTCTTTTATTTAGGAACCGGATTATTTTCAGGTGTACTAGATAATGCGCCAACATTTATCGCATTTTTGGCAGGGCTAGAAGGTTTAACCGGCATGTCGGTGGCAGAATTAAGTAAATCAATGGATCCTAAAATAATTAATTCGTTATCAGCATGTGCAGCGGCAGCTGTCTTCTTTGGAGCAATGACTTACATTGGCAACGGTCCAAATTTAATGGTCAAAGCCATTGCTGAATCTGCGCGTGATGAAAATGGGCAGTTATTAGTGGAAGTGCCAAGTCTGCATGGGTACTTCCTCAAATATGCGCTGCCGATTTTGTTGCCGGTGTTGTTGTTAGTGTGGCTAGTGTTTTATTTTAAATAACGGATCTGTTTTTAAATTATAAATCCAATTCAAAACCACTGGCTTCACGCATGGTTTGCGCTTCCATGACAAGTTGACGATGCGCCACCCCATGCTTGGTTTCACTAATATGCGGAGCTATTTGGTCGAGAATGACTTGTGCATCAGTAGCATTATTCTCGCGTAACAAACATTTTGCTTTGAGTAGTGCTGCATCACAATTTGTTGGTTCACTTGCTAGCACACGATCTGTAAAAATGATAGCGTCGTGGTGATGCTTTTGATCAGCAAGCCAATAACCTAATTGTAAATGTATGGCAGTTGAAATATCCCAATCCGAATTCACATGCTTTCCCCAAATGGTATAGGCCTCATATAATTTCCCTGCTTTTATTTTTTCAAAAAATTTATCACGAAGCTCATTATTATCATCTGTCGTTTCAATCGTAGATGTGAGTACTGGAATATCGCTGCCTATTTGTTCATCTGGTGTTGCGTTGGCAGCGACTGGTTTTACATGCGGTGTCTTTATGTCTGTTGGCACACTGTCTAACGGAGGATTTGGTGCTGTGTCGTTAGCAATAGCAGCGCGAAACACTTGTTTCGGCGGTGGCGGTGGAATTTGTTTCTCACGACTACGGGAAATCCAATCCCATCCTTCGCAATCGACCCAGCCTTTTTTGAGCATCACAAGTGCAATCGGTAGACCGGCACACACACCAATTAAATGTAAAACCGCACTACCAAACTTAAATCCATCAAGACAGGCAACGCCTACCTCCAAACCAATATAGAGCAACGCGAATCCTTTAATGGTCATTTCATAGGTAAAAAACCAGCCATAAATAATTAAAATATCGACCTCATTATCAGGTGCCCACAACATCGACATCGCTAATAACCCAAATATACACCCGCTTGCGCCAAGAGAGCCAAGATTACTGCCAAGCATGATGACTTGTTCAATTAAACCTGAAAAAACTGCAATGGCTAAATAGACAGGAATAAATAATTTCCATCCAATTTTCCCTTCAACAACCAGCCCAAAAACCCAGAGAAAAATCATATTACCAATACAATGCATCCACCCAGCATGGAGGAACGCGCTGGTAATCCACTGTATGGGGGTTATTGATCCGTAATGTAAGATCCATGGTTCGACGGATTCATAATTAGTAGCGGTAGCCCAAATCTGAATAACGATATTAATAATTATGAGAGCGATAGTTGCCCACGGTCGATGATAAAGTGGAGCATCTGTGCGCAGCGGGATGAACATAGTGCAGCAGTATGTGCTCTCTATTAAGAATGCTACTTAATTATCCTCAGTTTGATGAAACTTCGATAGTAATGTGAGTTAAATTATAAACTACTTTGCAAAAAATGAGTTTTCTCACTAAGTGCAAATATCTGGAATTAAACACATCACCATGAGCACGGATAACACAAAGTATTCGTTTTACTTGGTCTGTGTTAAATTGGCTTTCGCACAATTTCTAGTAGCGCCGCAAAGTCTAAATCACCCATTCCACGTTTTTCCGCTTCTGCATATAAACTTTGCACGGTAGCGGTCTCTGCCATGGTTAATTGCAGGCTTTGAGCATGTGCTAACGCTAAGCGTAAATCTTTATGCATATGCTTAATAGAAAACTGTGGGCTATAATCGCTATTTATATATTTTGCTTGTTTTAAATCCGTTAATCCAGATTTCGCGACATTATATTGCAGTGCATCAAAGAATATATCGGGAGAAATGCCGCTACGTGTTGCTAATTCAAATGATTCGGCTTGCGCCTGATTTAAATTAGCAATCAATAAGTTAAAGGCGAGTTTTATGGCACTACCTTTACCAATGCCACCGATGGGCAAACAAATTTTAGCGATAGATTTATACACAGCGGTTAAGCGTGGCATGACAGCATGGTCATCACCGACAAAGAAAACGTTTTGTCGTTGTTCGGCTGCTGGTTTTGAACCGGTAAATGGCATATCGAGATAGGCGGCCCCAGTGCTTTGTACTTGCGCAGAAAAACGTTCGGTATCACTAACGCCGATAGTGCTATGCTGGGCAACGATCATCGTCTTATTTAACACCGGGATGATTTGATCTAAAACAGCTTGCACGGCTGGCGGATCTGCCACCACAATCATGACTAATTCAGAGCCCGTAACGGCAGCTTGTAAATCACTGGTAAATCCTGGAGCGGTTGGCTTAGGCGTACGGTTCCAGGTGCGTACCT
>JAHEDF010000054.1 GCA_024641365.1 Planctomycetota bacterium
CCCGGGACTAATTACGGGTTCATCCAAAATGGCTAAGTGTTTTTCTTGCACAAAGGTCACACGCAGAGTTGTGATGTCTTTGGTCGAGGCCGCTAATGTAGACAGTGAAAATGGCTCAGCTGCTGAGAGTCCCAATACACAAAGAAGTAGCAGAAAGGTACGCATATCAAGCAAGGTAGGACTCTTGCGGCCTGTGCCAATGGGCTTCATCAACACAAACAATTACGACGATGAATGGGTATGTTTATGCACGTATTGAACGGACACACCGTTTGCAGCCAAAGTGACGGGACCATTGCCTAAACCACGGAGGGGGTTGTGCCACAATTCAGCGCCGTCTTTTGCTGAGAGTCCCCATATATGTCCATTGCACCCCGCTATGATGACGTCTCCAACCGACAGAATCATCACGTCCTCTGCGCTGGCGGCATTAAAGAAAAAACCAGTGGATAATTTTGTACGCCAAACTTCTTCACCGCTGTGCGTGTCGATTGCAAAAACATAACCACGAGTGCCACCATAAATCATGTTTTATCCTTTAACGTGAAAAAAGGTTAATCGGTTTATCGTTTTCGTTTTGGCATATTTTTAATGGTCGCAGTTTTCTTTTTACCGCGCCAACTGACGTTGAAACCACCTTTGTGCGCAGCTTCGGCAAGATGTTTTGGTACCTTGGTGCCACATGCTAAGGAAACATTTTGTGCGCCGGGCTCTGGGAAGTGACCATCATGTTCATCTAACCGAGCTTCTTCTTCATCAATTATTTGATCGAGCGATCCGCCTGCCATGAAAGCTGGACCAACATAACCGCCACGTTTTGCACGTTCTTGTAAATGATTCGGTCCTTCAACGCTGCCATGTAATAATTTGTCGGCCAAATCCATTCGCCCCGTGCGTTGCAGGGCCTCTAATACTAATTTACGATTATCAGGTTTTTGTGAGTGAATTAACGCCTTTTGCATGCGCCGTTCCCGGTCCCCGCGACTAACGGCTAACGGCTTCATGGTAAAAGGATCTAGTCCACTGACATACATGGCTGTCGATATGGTCATTGGGATGGGAATAAATTCCTGCACTTGATCTGGCTGCATGTCTTCATCGCGTAAATCGGCTGCTGTTTCTACCATATTGGCCACATCGGAACCGGGATGACCAGCAATTAAATATTCAGTCATAAATTGTTTACGACCAGCTTCGCGACTCGCCAATTGAAATCGTTTCTTAAAGCGTTTGAAAACATCGAACGATGGTTTGTTCATTAACGCTAGGACTTCATCATTGGTTGATTCGGGAGCCACTTTCATAATGCCACTTACATGATGACGTGCGACTTCATTTATATAGTCGTCACCATCACGCAGTGCTAAATCGTAGCGAATACCACTTTGTATAAAGACATGTCTTACACCGGGTAACTGCCTAATTTTTCGCAGCGCGGCAATATTTTCTTGTGCCCCACTCTCCAAACTCGGACACGGGGTTGGTAAAAGGCAGTCACGATGCACACATGAGCCAAATTTTCGCATTTTTCCACATTTCATGCGAAACATATTAGCACTTGGTCCACCGACATCGCTTATGGTGCCATTAAATCCTGGAAGACTCGCTATTTGTTCGGCTTCTTTGATAACTGAATCGGCACTGCGATTTTGTATTTCTTTGCCCTGATGATAAACAATCGAACAAAAGTTGCAGTTCGCCACGCAGCCACGATGCGTCACGATTGATGTACGTACGGTTTCTAAAGCTGGGACTCCTGCCGCATAAGCTGGATGCTCGCGACGTGTATATGGGAGTCCATAAATGCGATCTAAGGCGGTTTCGTCTAACGAAGGAGCCGGTGGATTTTGCACCACAAAACGCGCTGCCGTTTGTTGAATAACTATGCGTCCACGTTGTGGATCTTGTTCTAAAAAATGAATACGTTCACCCTCAGCAAATTTTTCCTTGTTAGCACTGATATCTTCAAACGAGGGTGTTTCTACAATGCCTCGTGCCCAGGGATCGGAAATAGATTCACGTTTATTGGCCATCCAACAGGTGCCGCGAATATCATTTAATGATTTAATCGTTTCGCCGTTTCTCAAACGATAAGCAATTTCTAAAATTTGCTGCTCAGCCATGCCATATGCCAATAAATCGGCTTTGCTGTCGCTCAGCATAGAGCGGCGAAACGTATTACTCCAATGATCCCAATGCGCTAAGCGACGTAGCGATGCTTCAACACCGCCTAAGATAACTGGAATGCCCTTAAATAATTTTCGGACCGTATTGGTGTAGACAATTGACGCACGGTCGGGTCGTAAGCCAGCTTTGCCGCCTGGACTATAATGATCTTGCCGTCGTGGACGTCGTGCCGCCGTATAATGATTGAGCATTGAATCAATATTGCCCGCACTGACACCCATAAATAATTCTGGTTGTCCCATAACTAAAAAATCATCATCGCATTGTGGCTGGGCAACTATGCCAACGCGAAACCCAGCATCGACCAATGACCGACCAATCAGAGCGATGCCAAAAGAGGGATGATCAACATAGGCATCACCATTAATCAGTAACACATCAAGGCTATCCCATCCCCACCACTCGTGCATTTCGGCGCGACTCATCGGTAAGGGGACGTTAGGGATGCGGCTCTGCATGGGCTATACAATGTATGGATTCGGTTGGGAGTGGAATGCCGAATACCTCCTTCAATCCGCAAAAGAGTCTATTTCAGCCACATCAAACGTCACCAGCACCTTTTTAGTACTAACTTGTATGTTTTTAATCATGGGAGAAAACAGCAGCATGATACGTATACATAAAACCCTCACTTTGTTCTTTAGTATGAGTATGACATTTATCGGCTTTGTGCCATTTGCTTTTATGCAAGCAGCGGAAGAAAAACCAGTTTTATTATACAGTCGTTATTTTAATGCACAGGGTGAAAATCGTTATGCGCCCGAGGGTACCTATAGTGACATATTAAAATTTTTATCCGAAAAATTTACCGTCCGATCACATGGCGAGCCATTACAGGCATCTCAGTTACATGACGTAGCCGTTGTATTAATCGCAAATCCAAGCGACGCAGCATTTAAAGAGTTTCCTGCGCCGCCACATTGCTCCCCAGCAGACGTTAAAGAGATAACTGCCTATGTAGAAAATGGCGGAGGTTTTATAATTATGGAAAATCAAGAAAACCATAACCTTGAAACCACTGCGATGAATAAATTATTAGAAAATTTTGGCCTGCAATTCACGGATACGTATACGGATGCTAAAGCATTACGTCTTTCAGAAACGACACCAATAATTGGTGCCTCTACGTGGGCTTATTATACGGGGAACCAAATTACGCTAATGCCAGATCATGCAGCCAAACCAAAAGCAGTTGTAAATAATGATCTTAATCAACACATTCTGGGTGGTTCACGTGATGTTGCTGGCGTATTACTCGCATCCGCCACTCCAGGTAAGGGACGTGTAATCGCCGTTACCGATTCGGGATGGATAATAAATAACGCCTTAAATGGAAAGGGTATAGGTAAAGTTGCTATTAAAGAGCAGGACAACGCCGCTATATTTATGCGTTTATGTCTCTGGTGTGCAGGAAAATAAAACCCTTTTGTTCAGGTTTGCTCTTCGCAGAATGTAACTTCGCCAGTGGTTAATTCGTGTACGCCACCAACAATTTTAATCGACTTTTGTGATACCAACTCTTTGAGTATGGGGCTGCGCTGTACAATACTTTTCATGACGCGTTTAACATTGATCAGGGTGACTTTATCGACAAATTCAGTGTTCGATGAGGTGCGGTTTTCTTTGATGGTCGTTTCGTCATCTAACGCAGGGCGAATTTTTGATAACAAAGCGGTCAAGTTACCCATTTCAACATGATCACATGCGCCGCGAATAGCTCCGCAGCTCGAATGTCCGAGCACGGCAATAATCTTTGAGCCAGCGACTTTACATGCAAATTCCATGCTGCCTAAAATATCTTCATTAATAATATTGCCAGCAATGCGAACGCTGAAGATATCGCCTAGACCTTGGTCAAAAATAAGCTCAGCCGAGGTCCGCGAATCAATGCAGCTTAAGATAATAGCAAATGGATATTGACCGTCAGAGGTTTCGTTTGCTTGTTGCAGCAAATTACGATTAGCCTTCAAATTGTTGATGAAGCGTTTGTTGCCATTGATCAATAACTCCAATGCCATATCTGGCGTTAGTTTATCGCGCATTTCCTTAGTTAATGTAATCATAGAAGGCGAGCCCTATCTGAGAGAAAAGAAGGAACCTGTCCTTAACACGGGCGGCTTTCTATAGACGATATGTCAGCAGTAAACGGTATATTATGTCGCAGTTCCTCAACATAGCAGAATCCTTCTATCCACATGGTAGCAAGAGTTGGAAGGCACTCATGTTTATCCAGCTCTCTCTGTTTATCTGTGATAACGGCGCATGTTGTTGGGTATCCCCACATGACGCCTAGATGTATTGTTTGTCACCGCAAATAGGCTAGTTGAAAAGGATTCTTGAATGAAAAACTTTATATCGTCATTTGGGCTTTGTTTTGCTTTGTGCATCGCTACGAGTCTCACTAATTCTATCGAGGCTGCAGACCGACCAAATTTTATTATAATCATGGCTGATGATCTCGGCTACTCAGACCTCGGCTGTTATGGCAGCGAAATTGAAACACCGCATTTAGATGCATTAGCCGCAAGTGGTCTCCGTTTTTCACAATGCTACAATACAGCGAAATGTCATTCTTCACGCGTGTCCTTATTATCAGGTCAATATTGCATTGCTGCTGGCGATAAGGCACTCAGTCATGCTGTTACCACGGCTGAGGTATTAGGAAATGCTGGTTATTTTACCATGATGACGGGAAAGTGGCATTTGGATAAACAGCCAACCGATTTTGGCTTCCAGCGTTATTTTGGACATTTAAGTGGTGCCTGTAATTATTTTAGTGGCGATAAAACTTTTCGTTTAAATGGAGAACAGTGGCAAGTTCCAAGCGAAGGTTTTTATACAACGGTGGCCAATGTTGATTTTGCTTTACAGTTTCTTGACGAAGCACGTGCGTCAAAACAACCATATTATTTATATGTGGCCTTTAATGCGCCTCATGAACCACTGCATGCACTGCCTAATGATTATGCGAAATACAAAGGGCGTTATGACCTTGGTTGGGATGCCGTGCGAGACGCGAGAATAGCCAAACAAAAATCATTGGGATTGTTGCCTCCAAATTTAATCCCCAGCCCACGGCCCGATCACGTGCGTGCGTGGGACACATTAGTTCCGTGGCAACGTGATTATGAAATTAATCGCATGGTAACGCTGGCAGCGATGATTGATCGTGTTGATCAGGAAGTTGGGCGTCTGCTTGCTGATCTGCAAAGTCATAATGAGCTAGATAATACCATGATATTGTTCGTGTCTGATAACGGTGCCTGTCCATATGATCGTAAAGCACCGTTGTTAGATGTAGAACCAACGAACGCTAAAATATCGTTAGCAGATTCAACTGGATGGGCCTGGGCACGAAATGCACCGTTTCGCTTCTATAAACAAAATCAATTTGAAGGGGGAATTTCAACCCCAGGTATTGTACACTGGCCGCAGGGGCTCAAAACAAAGCCTGGAACTATAATTGATACGCCAGTTCATTTAATTGATGTCATGCCGACACTTGCAGACCTAGCTAATGTAACCATTCCGAATTCATTTATGGGAAGAGAGCTGCGCCCTGTATATGGGACCTCTTTACGTCCAATCTTGGAAAATAAAACAATAGAAAGAAAGGACCCACTGTTTTTAGTTTTTGGTAACGATTATGGACTACGTGATGGTGACTGGAAATTAGTCAGCTACAAAGGGCAAGCTTGGGAATTGTATAATATGGCTAACGATAGAACTGAATTACATGATTTAGCAACAACAGAGTCTGAACAGCTACAACGAATGATAGCGACTTTTAAACAGATGGGTAAGGATGTCTTCCATTCAGCTAAACTTGCTGATCCGAAAATTTCTGAAGAGACTGAGAAGACCAATAAAGAGTGGACGGTATTTAGTGATGACAACGATCCCCCAAAGAAGAGGGCGAAAAAAAAGGATCGTTAGCATGGTCCTTTTCTCAATGAAGTCATGTTTAATGGTTTTATTATTTTATCATTTTTCGTAGGGACGAAAATACATCACCGGTTGGATTTTCGGGTAAGCTATTCAGCCATTGCGTTAACAGATGCTGGCATTCCTTAATGACATCCGGGTTAGCCGCATGGACAGTATTTTTTTCGAGTGGATCTTTTTGCAGATCATATAACTCAGTATGGCTTCCGTCTTTGTTTTGTAAAAATTTCCACTGTTTATGAACAACAACATAGGATGCCCAATGATCAGGTGCATTTTTGGGTGGTGGCCATGTGCCAGAAAATCGCCAAAATAATGGGTTTTCGCGTGTTGTCGTTGCGTTACCCATCAACACTGCTGTTTGTTCAACGCCGTCAGGAGTATAGTCATTTGGTAAAGTAACGCCGGCTATGGCACACAAAGTAGGCAATATATCCACAGCTGAAATCAGTGATGTATCATCACGTTTTCCAGCAGGCACTTTACCAGGCCATCGTACAATAAAAGGAACATTAATACCACCTTCATGGAGAGATGCCTTATAACCCTTACGTCCAGCTGTTATTCCTTTCGATGCTCCTGTATCCCAACCAGCACCTGTGGCGGTATCATAAACTAACGCAGGTGCCTTTTCTTCTTTCGCACGGGCAGGACCATTGTCGGAGCTAAAAATAACCAATGTATTGCTGCTTAATTGTAGCGTGTCTAAATGTGCCAATAATTCTCCGATGCGATCGTCAGCGTGTGAAAGGACTGAGGCATAAATTTGATCTTCCCGTTTTTCTAAGTGCTTAAAGCGCCATTCGTATTTTGGTACGGTATGAAATGGCGTGTGGGGCTCATGAATCCATAAATTAATGAAAAATGGTTTTTTCTGCTCAACACTTTTCGAGATAAAGGAAATAGCATTGCGTACATCATCGTGCACCGGCATTTGCTCACCACTACAATTAAATGCGCCATAAGTATTGTAACCATATAGTCCAGGAATTGGCGAATCTGGAATCATATCATTACCTAAGTGCCATTTACCAAAATGAGCGGTTTGATAACCAGCGCCTTGTAAAAAACGTGGCAAACTGGGCGCCGCCAAATTCAACCAATCAGGCATATTACGTTTTGCATTACTGGGAACATAGGCAAAATGCCCATCAATATTGTAGCGTGCTGGAAAATGTCCGGTCATGACTGCAGTGCGACTTGGTGAGCACACTGGACTGGCAACCGTAAAACGTGAAAAATCCATTCCTTCTTTGGCTAATTGATCAATATGTGGTGTTTTCACATAAGGATGCCCATGACAGGACAAATCGCCCCACCCCCAATCATCGGCAAAAATAAATACTATATTAGGCTGCGTTGTTTCTGCTGCCCATATTACCGTTAATGGACAGAGGAGAATTAATAGTAAGAGACGCATAGAGAACCCCATAAAATAACAATCAATCTGTGCGTTGTTATAGTAAAAATACAACGGATCCAGTCGATTGTATAGATTGTATAAAAACACCGTACCACTTAATCAGTATCTGGTTACATATTTTTGAATTGATGTGTCGTCATTGACCATCGCATCAATGTTTCAAACCATGCAGATACCAAAATATAAAAGACCGCTTAGCGATTACCGATTTATCTCAGTCTGTCTTTTATAAATCTTGCTAGACGCCTTCTAATCCGCCTTTACAGCCAGCGAATTCTTCTGTTTCTACACCTAGACGCTGTAATATGGTAACGAATAGATGTCCTAATGGTTGGTCAACAACATCCACTTTACTACGCCAACCAGCGTCCGTGGTAATGCCTGCACCGGACTGATTATCATCATTACCTTTATCATATTTTAGATAGCGGCCATTCTTAAATCCCATATTTTTTCCACCAGCAGAAATAATGGGGTAATTGCGCGACAAGTGGAAGCTACTCGATGCGGAACCATGCATAGCAAAGGTATTATCCAACATCGATCCTTGGCCATTTGGTTCTTTTGTATCTTTTAATCTTTGAATAAAGCGCCCAAATTCCTCTAATTGAAAACGATTATAGGTGCCAAGATTTTCCCAGCCCTTTGGCTTTTTGACATCGTGGGTCAAACCATGTGCATTTGGTAAATTAACTGCTTTAGCTAAAATATCGTGAATACCGCCGCCGTTTTCTCGCCCCATATTGTAGGTGGCGGCTCGTGTCGAATCGCTCAAGAATGCAAGATAGGTTAATTCATAAATAGTTTGCAAATAAACGCGCGCATTTTTGGGATCAACATCTAAATTAACATGTTTTGCATCAACTTTTGGTAATGGCGTAGTTAACCATTTTTGCGCTTTATCGAGTTTTACTTCGGTATCCCGTACTGAATCAAGATATTGGGCAAGCGTGCGTTGATCGTGTTTGGAGAGTTGTCGCTCTAACGATTTCGTATTAGAAATAAGAACGTCTAATGCACTTTTACTGCGAGCTAACTTTTCTGCTGCATCTTTACCTTGGGTAACAAAGAGCATGTCGAATATGTGCTTGGGCTTATCAAGTGCAGGTATTGGGCGACCTAGTCGATTAAATGAACTGGTATGCGTCCCTCGTGGTGCACCAGTGCCACCATTGGTGGACATTACTAATGATGAATGACGCGTGTATTCACCAATGTATTCAGCATATGCCTGATCAACAGAAATAGTATTTTTGTATTCGCCACTGCCACCAATTGATGCGCCCGTTAAATATTGGTCCGCATTTGAATGGCCATGCACAGTGCGGGCTGCGGGATGTGATAAACCAGAATAAACCGTGATATCACCACGTAAGGGATTGAGCACATCTAATACTTTACTGAACGTGTAATCAGACCCTTTTTTATGAGGGAACCAGCTCCAATCCTGGAAAGCAGGGTCGGCTTTCAACGGCAAACCAACTCCATCTGGATGGTAAACGCTAAAGAATCGTTTGATGGTCGGAGACGATCCACCGCCTTTAGGACCGTTAGCGGCAAAGGTTTCGAGCCACGGTAGTGCCATTGCGAGGCCAGCACCACGCAGAAAGTTACGGCGATTGAGCGATAGCTTGTGAAAATGCATGCTTGGCTCCGGTGTCTTATTTCGCGTGAAAGAGATCACTGGTTATTATGAGTGTGACGAGATCGCGCAATTTGTCACCATTTTTTCGAAATTGGGACGTTATCGTTTCAATGTCAGCGCGGTCGCTGAACGAAATTGGACGTCCGAGGGCATAGGACGTCATTTTGTGCACCATGGCACGTGCAAACTGATCTTGGCGATCAAATAATAAATAGCGTTTGAGGCCATCTATGCCTGCTAATGGTTGTTTATTAAAGAGCTCTGCCGTGGCATCGACCGGTTTATTTTTTACATCCGTTGTTCGCCATGAACCAATGGCATCATAATTTTCAAACGCGATACCCCAGGGATCTATTTTCGCATGACATGAATAACAGGCTGGTTTTTGTCGATGATTAACGATTTGTTCTTTTAACGTCATCTTTAAAATTTCGGGATCCGTCAAATCAACTTGTGGAACATTTGGCGGAGGTGGTGGAGGTGGGTCATTTAAAATATGCTTCATCAACCAAACACCACGCTTTAACGGATTAGAATCAATGCCATTTGCGTTCATGGTCAAAATGGCAGCGTTTGTTAAAATCCCGCCACGATTATTTTTTTCATCGACAGTTACTTTTCTAAATTCTGGCCCATACACTTTTGGTATACCATAGTGATTAGCTAAGCGTTCATTAACAACGGCATAATCAGAATGAATAAAATCCATGATGCTATTATTTTGCTTCAAAACTTCGGTGAAGAACGCAATCGGCTCTTCGGCTATTGCTTGCTGCAATGAATTATCAAAGGTGCGCCCAAAAAGCTTCTCATCAACGGTAATGCTCTCTAACGCATCTAGTCCCAGCCATTGTTGTACAAATTGATATGAGAGCCGTTCAGCACGCGGATCAGCTAACATGCGATTCACTTGTGCGGTAAGTGTCTTTGGGTCACTTAATTTTCTTGTTTTTGCTAATTTAATAAGCTCGTCATCAGGAATACTGCTCCATAAGAATATGGAGAGACGGCTTGCTAATTCATAGTCGTCTATTTTATTATTTTTTGCATTGCTCGCACCATCTTTTTGGGTGATGTAAATAAATTCAGGGGAAGCTAATACGGTGGCCAATGTTTCGATCATTGCATCTTCAAACGTATCTAAGCTACGGCGATAATTACTAAAAAGTGCGCTAAACGGGGCCACCTCTGACGATGATACAGGGCGCCGCCAAGCTCGTTCCATAAAATTTGCTAGCACTTCTGCGCTGTACGCTTTCTCGTTTTTTGCATTGCGGCTAGCAATGAAAATATCCGCATGACTTTTAGGTGGCCATTCATCGTAAACAGGACTAATAATATCCAAATAATCGACGCAAACCGCTAATGGTTCCTCTCCTTTTTTATTACCGGCGTTTGAAATGAGTTCGATGGTTAATAATTCATCTGTACGCCCTGGACCATCTCCTGTGCGATTACGAAAAGGGTTGCGCGGTATTTCGCTCAGCGGAATATCAAATACAACAAATTCCGGTTTGTCCGCTGGGGCAGTAACTGGCAAGTCTCGTTTGCTAACTACTTGAGAGAAATTTGCATTATTACTGGTATGGGCGCCAAATGTTATGCGGAAACTTGCATATTCTTCTGGGCGCAAATTGGTACGGCCCGATCGAAGGCGAATGCGCATAATGCCAGAATCGGGCAAATGATTTTGCAGATTAAATTGAATTTTTTGGCCACGTTGAAATACCAGTGCTATTGACGACGTAGACGGTACCTTTACCGCTTCTAAAGTATCTGCCTTTTTCATTTTAGGCGAGTAGTCGCCTCGCAACGTAAAAGATTTTCCTGACTTCGTATCAAGAATTCGCAAGCCGCCTTTACCTTTTTTGTCAGCATCCTTTGTCGACTTGATGTAGTCTTCCATGGATAAGCAATAGGTCACCAGTGGCGGTTGATTCCCTTGAACGATGGCTTTTTTTAGCGCGGTTAATCCAATTTCACGATAATTTTCAAATTGCATGGATGTCATTTGCAGCAAATGCGAACTATTTTTAAATCCATCTTCTGATACCGTTTCTGGTGGCAAGAGATCAGAAAACTCATACGGCAAGTTGAGTATATCTTGTAAGGCATAATTATATTCGTAACGAGCCATGCGACGGAACGATGAGTGACCACCTTCATCACGACGAGCAAGTGACGCTTTTTGAATTTCGTTGCCAACCCATTCTATAACCTGATTACGTTGTTGGTCACTTAAATGCACATCTTTTTTATCGGGTGGTGGCATTTCACCATTACTGATAACATCAAATATTTCTAACCATTTATTGACATCGCCACCAGTTAATAAATTGGGATTTAATGTATCGACGCGAAAATCGCCCTTTTGCTTATCTGGCCCATGGCACTGTATACAGGTACTTTTGAAAGTCGGCGCTACATATTGTTTAAAACCATTTAGATCCGCTGTACTATTATCCACATTGGCTTTTGTTGATTTTGAAGTCTGTAAATACGATGAATGTTTTAGACCTGCCGCATGTGCTTCTGATAAAGGAGGCAAATTAGTGGCGGCGTTTGATTCAGATGCGTGCATTACTGAGCTAAACAAAAGCGACATTATACCGCTGAATATGAATGTATTGCATGATCGACGAAGTGCGTGCTGGTGTGATTTCCACGTAAAGGGGACACACAGCCTGACATTTGTTTGGTCTCGATTCATGCACGACCTCGCAGGGCGACAGCGGTATTATTAACAGTAACTCGTAAAACCTCTTTTTGTTGACGGCTTTTTATCCGACCTTTGCATTTTTGCACGACATACGACACCGAGACAGCTGTGTTGTCGAACCATGCATAAACAGAGTGGAATACGTTCATGTTTCATGGAAAAATCCGTGTGTATATGATAAGAAGGTACCCTTTCATGTCACACTTTATCAATATACCTGATCTCAATAAACAGATATAAATATAGCCAATTTGAGACAAATTGGCGTAACACAATTCAGCTTTTATTGATACCAAAACAATAGATATCCGCATAAATAAGCATTTAGACAGGTGCTTTATGTTTGTTAACGCTGCCTAACAGTGGATTTATTGGGTCCTTATTCCATTAAAGAACAACTCTAAGCGTGGAGTTATCCAGGGGATTGGATTGTCGGTCAGTTTCATATCAACAGGCCAATTTGTAGAAACAAATGCCTCCGTGGGCCATACCAAGCAATTTTTCTTGATGACGAGAAATGCTATTTCGACCGTCATTATGCATGAATCTGATGGTATAATGCGCACTTTTGATACTCAGAATTGTTTTTTCATGCAATTTCTTCACATAGGTCAAAAGCGATATTTCGAATGCGTTGCAAGGGCATCATCGCCTACTTGGACAATCAAATATGTCATATTTCTGAGCCCGTAGACACATTGGCACTACCTTGTGCGGCTTACATCTTAGCTAGATTAGCAACAGTTCATGCTCGTATGACTCTGGGCTTGTTTGATAAAACATCGGTTCAGCAGACGCTATGACACGCAATCTTTTAAAAACAGGATTATAAATGAAGTCGATTTCTTACCTCCTCGCACTCTTAGCTACTGCTGCTTTATTGCCCGCTGCAGAGGGTGATGTGCCACCGACATCAAATGATCCTGCTTTTGATCTCTTAGGTAATTCACTGAAAACCATTACGAAAGAAGAGGCTGCTGCGTTAGTCGCTCAAGGCAAGAAAGCCATGGTTGACTCAAATGAAAATCCAAGC
>JAHEDF010000477.1 GCA_024641365.1 Planctomycetota bacterium
ATGAGTAATTTGTTATTACTCATGGCACAACGTATGGGTGTACCGGCTGACAGCTTTGGCGACAGTAATAAAGTGATTTCTTTATGATACGTATTTTATTAAGTGTTCTGACTTTAATTTATGCACATGGCATTGTCGCAACTAGCGAAGGCGACAAACCATATCGACCAGAAGCTGGTAAATTTCCGGATGCAACTAAAGCGCATAATTACCGTGGCGAACTCATTTTCGTCGATCATGCAAACCGACGAGGAAGCATTCGCGTTCAAGGCTCGGGTATGTTTTTTCGTAATGATCCACATCCTTTTGCTTTACTGCCCTATGGAATGGTTCGTTATCACGGCGCTCCCGCAGATTTACGCGATGTGCCACTAGGAACCGTCATGCACGTTCGTGCCTACCTGCCACCAGATCCTAAAATATCTGCCGTTCCGGTGTTACCGGTCGACAATAAAGATAAAGACGCCAATCACAATCGTGGCGCCGGAATTTTTCCCGCTGAAAATCACGTATTGTTACTTGAAGACGAACCGAGTCATTGTTTGCGTACCGGAAAAACCTGGGTTTTGAAAGAGATACAATTAAAAAATAACGCAGGTATGATTACAGCTCAATGCGTATCTAAAAGTGGTGGTAACGAAAAAGATAAAGAAGAGAAAATTACCATTGATGCCGCTACACGTATCTGGCGCGGACGTGAATATCTGACCATTGCCGATTTAATAGCAGATGGAACCTGGCCAGCAGATGGCAAAAAAGCATTAAACGACCAATCTGTTTTACTTGGCCTGTGTTGGAAGCCAACACCAGATGGTATATTTACTCGTTTTCATGTGTCAGATATGTGGCTCGACGAAACTGCCATTCAGCGTGCCGCTCTCCAACAAACCGAAAACCATAAAGCCTTTATTCGCAGCCGCTGGATGCCCGCATTTATTGATGCCGTTGAATATGGAAAATTTGGTCGCGCCACAATTACAGCGACATTATTTGGAGGCATGGACCAATCATTGTACGCCGATTTTACAAAAGGCAGCGGCGCCATGATGAATGCAGTTGAAAATACCCTAAAGCATACCCATGGCGCTTACGGACCCGCGCACATGGCGTCACGTGGATCACTGAAAGATATCATTAAAAGTGACGGTGACATCCCAATGGGAAGCAGTGGAATTAAAATAATCTTTGAAACCGATCTCATTATCGAAGGCATCCGCCCTGGGCGTGTGGTGCGTGTACGCTCCAATAATTGGCCAGTCGTTCAGGTGCCACGTGAAGAGTATCTTAAAGATGCCACGGATGTGGAGGAACGATTTCCAGGACCAGAGATTTTCCCGAAATATTAATCGTCGTCCTTCTTCTTTTTTTGCCCTTTAGCGAGGGGATTTTCTTTCAGGTATTCTTGCGGTAACGTCTTGCGCCAATTTTCTGCCAATTGTGTTAGTCGTTTAACCTCATCAGGATATTGACCTGCGAGGTTATTCCTTTCGCCTTCATCGGTCGATAAATCGTACAGCGTTGGTTCCGTTGCATTGAGATGAAATTTCCATTTGCCATCACGTAATGATATGGCGACCTTCTTTCCATTTGCTGACGCTTTCCAGAATAAGGGCGTTGCGCGTTGGTGTACCTTTCCAAACCAACTCTCTGAAATATTTTCACCTTCAATACCTACTGGTAATTTTTCTATGCCGGTAATGGCGCATAAGGTCGGGAGCCAATCCATAAATGAATTGACGCTTTCTGTGTCGACACGCCCGGCTGGCACATGGCCTGGCCAACGAATAATGAAAGGAACACGTACACCCCCTTCAAATTGCGTATGTTTTCCGCCTTTGAGCGGGCCACCATATCCCAGCATGTTATCGGAGTATTGCCTTACTCCCTTGGCTAATGACACGGGTGCAGCACCATGATCGCTAGAAAAAACAACAATGGTATTCTCCGCGATGCCTAATTTATCCAAGGTCTGCATGATGCGATCTATGTTTTTATCAATCGAATACACATCAGCTAAGTATTGATGCATCGAATCTTTTAAATTTGCATCAAGCTTTTCACTTTCATCAAACTTGCCTTGAATAGTATCTAAAAAATCATTTCGGCTGAAATTAAAATCGCCAAATTCTTTGACCAAGGTTGGATTTTCTTCAACTGGGAAATGGGTACTATGCCCCCAAATATTGACATAGAATGGGCCACTGGCGTTTTTTGTAATAAAATTGATCGCATCAGTTACTAACTCATCATCCCGTCCTGGGTCTTCTTTGCTTTTTCCTTTAATAATTATGTCATCAATACCATAGGTCCCAGGAACGACTTCCGATTCTAAACCAATGTGCCATTTGCCGAAATGTCCGGTGCGATATCCACGTGCCTTTAATAAATCTGTAATCGTCGTTTGCCCGCTGAATCCAAACTCTGATGGATACTTTTCATAACTGGCTGGATGGCGACTGGTCATCACCCCAGTACGGCTTGGGCAACAGGTGACACCTGTCACGTAATGTTGCGTGAAGCGCGTGCCTTGACTGGCTAATTTATCCAGCGCTGGTGTTTTGGCGTAGGGATGTCCGGTACACGCCAAATCAGCATAGCCTAAATCGTCTGCAAAGAAGAAAACGATATTGGGTAATTTTTTCTCCTCGGCGGAAAAACACTGGGTTGGTAATGAAAAAATAAGCGACAAATACAGGCATGATAGAAAATGTATATGTTTCATGATTGGTGTGCTTTGTAGAAAGGGTACCTGGGAAGAACCAGATAAGCGAGAATACATGACGCTGACCTAGCAGACTGCTGAAAAGCACCAGCCTGCTAGCCAGCCAGCAGTCGCGTATGGCAGGAGATAACGAAGCACAGCGCGTTGGTTACGTTGAGAATTTCAATCGCATAAACGAGCAAATTACCGTTACTCAGGAAGAAAATCGCTCAGTGTCGTGCAGTGGATATTATCTGCATTGGTGATTTAGGACACAGAGCAGACAAAACTCGACATCATCAACAAGGAAGTCAGCGGTTCCGCTATCCGTGCTTTACCAATTATTAGTAAATTATCTGCAAAAGTCGGCAAGTAATTACTAAAATATACAATAAGTCTATAAATATTCTCTGTATAAGGATATGGCTGTCATTTTAATGAATTGGTGTCACACGACCTTGCTGATACTACATAGTGTTCTGCCAGCAAAACGCATACGACCAGTTACGAACTAGCCCACTTGGAGCTTACCTATGCCATTCTTCCGTCACGTTTTTTCACTCACTTGTGCGCTGTTATTAATATGCAGCAGCTTCACCGCCATCATCGGTGCTGAATCGACGCGGACCGCCGAGTCGTCTACCACTCCTAATAATCGTAACCCTGATCGCCACGAAAAATTTTTACAACGCATTAAAGAAGGTCCGATCGACTTATTATTTCTCGGCGATTCGATT
>JAHEDF010000478.1 GCA_024641365.1 Planctomycetota bacterium
GACATCCATGGTCGTGAGTATATTGATTTCTTATGCGGTGCTGGCTCAGTTAATTATGGTCATAACCATCCGGTTTTAAAAAAGGCCGTGCTTGAATATATTGAAAATGATGGCCTCATACATGGACTAGATCTGCATAGTTCGGCTAAAGCTGAATTTTTAGAATCGTTTCAGAAGAATATTCTAGAACCACGTAAATTATCCTACAAAGTTCAATTCGCAGGCCCGACTGGTGCCAACGCTATTGAGGCGGCATTCAAATTAGCGCGCAAAATTACTGGCCGTCGTGGAATTGTGGCATTTACCCATGGTTATCACGGATTGACTTTGGGCGCACTATCAGCCACAGCAAATAATTATTTTCGCAAGACCGCAAATTCCACAATGTCTGATGTGACATTTATGCCCTTTGATTACTATTTTGGTTCAGGCATTGATACGTTAGCTATATTTGAAAAATATTTAAGTGATCCTTCAAGCGGCTTAGATTTACCCGCTGCTGTCGTAGTAGAAACAACCCAGGGAGAAGGCGGCATTAATGTTGCCAGCGTTGATTGGCTCACTGGATTAGCTGATCTATGTAAGCGCTTTAACATCCTATTAATCGTAGATGATATTCAGGCTGGTTGTGGGCGGACCGGTCCATTTTTTAGTTTTGAACGTGCACATATTAAACCAGACATGGTCGCCTTATCTAAATCGATTGGTGGTTTAGGTCTGCCTATGTCCTTGGTGTTAATCCGCCCTGATCTTGATGTTTGGGAACCCGGCGAACACACTGGAACTTTTCGTGGTAATAATTTAGCATTTGTCGCCGCAACCGCAGCAATAAATACTTTTTGGAAAGGCCGGGAATTTGTTAGTCGTATTCGCGCACTTGCCACTGAACTGCGTGAGCATTTACGCAATATTGCCATTAATCATGTTGGCTTAGTCGAACCGCGCGGCATCGGTTTATTACAAGGATTATCCTGCACTGATCCAACATTGGCTAAGGCAATTAGCAAAGAAGCATATAAACGCGGTTTGATTGTCGAATGTGCCGGTGCGCATGATGAAGTCATAAAAACCATGCCATGCCTGACTATCGAGTCAGAAACGCTTAAACGTGGCTGTGATATTTTAGCTGCTGCTGTAGATGCTGCCGTCGACGCGAAGGTGGAGGTTTAATTATGATCGTTCGTGATTTAAATAATACTGATCATGTCAAAACCGTATCAGGAAAAACATGGGTAAGTCGCAGGTTATTATTAGCGAAAGACAATATGGGGTTTTCGTTACATGATACTATTTTGCATGCAGGTACCGAAACACGCATGCACTACAAACACCATTTAGAATCAGTGTACTGCATTAGTGGTACCGGGGAGATTGAAGAATTAGATAATGGCACCGTGCATCAAATTTATCCCGGCATCGTTTATGCGCTGGATAAACATGATCGTCATGTATTGCGTGCACACACTGAATTACGCTTTGTATGTACATTTAATCCGCCAATTACTGGTGATGAAACCCATGATCCTGACGGTGCTTATCCTCCTTCTGTCATAGCTTCGAAGTAAGAGAAAGAGAGGATAACTGTGGTCACTGCTTCGCCAGTCAAGCAAACACAAGACTGCTATCCGTCACGTCAATTGTCAGACGTTCAGCATATTCAACGATTAGACCCTGTTTTACACCTCGGTGAAAATGCTGCTGGCCCCCTTACTCAATCCGAACTCAATTCATTTTCTCACAATGGCTATGTTATTTGCGAAAATGTTTTTACCTCACCTGAAACATCGGCACTGGAGGAAAGTTTAAATCAATTAGAAGCATGTGATGCTCAACGAGTCTTTGAACCTGAATCAAGCATCGTGCGCTCTTTGTTTTCATTGCATCGTGGCACTCATTTACCCGCGCGACTACTTCGTGACCCGCGAATTGTAAATCGTGTTGAGCAAATATTAGGCCCGCAGGTGTATATTCACCAATCACGTGCAAACCGTAAACCAGCGTTTGATGGCAAGGAATTTTGGTGGCATAGCGATTTTGAAACGTGGCATGTAGAAGATGGTATGCCACGTATGCGTGCATTGTCGGTTATGGTTTTTCTGAGTGATAATACGCCAACAAATGGACCGCTATTTGTCATTCCAGGATCACATCAGACTTTTATTAGCTGTGTTGGTAAAACACCAGAAAACCATTATCAACAATCATTGCAACGCCAAGAATACGGAACTCCTGATCGTGCTAGCCTATCCTCATTAGCAGATTCATCTGGTGTACATGCGTTATGTGGTCCGTCAGGAAGCCTTGTGCTATTTGATTGTAATTTATTGCATGGGTCGCCAAATAATATATCTCCACTTTCTCGACTTAATATTTTTGGCGTTTATAATCATATTACTAATAAATTAGTCGAGCCATTTTGTGGATTACGGCCACGTCCTACCCATTTAGCTGAACGACACGCCGATCCAATCAAAGCTACACCATTGGAGATGAATGAGTGAATTCGCAACGTTTACTAATCGTGCTTTTTCTGGTTATAATGTCAGTAATTATTGGCGTCATACTACTCCGTTCTGACAAAGAGTCCCAGTCTACCTTTGCCCATATTCGCAGTGAAAAAACACTTACTATTGGTTATGCAAATGAGGCGCCGTTCGCGTTTTTAGATCCGCAAACAAATGAAGTAACTGGTGAAGCCGTCGAGATTGTGCGCGTCATCGCTAAGCGCTTAGGTATCAACACGGTCAATGGCGTGTTAACTGAATTCGGCGCATTAATTCCTGGCTTACAGGCGGAACGATATGACATGATTGCCGCCGGAATGTATATTACTGCACCACGAGCCACACAGGTCGCATTTACTAATCCAACGTACGTGGTCAAAGAAGGATTTATGGTTCCGAAAGGAAACCCTAAAAATATTCATAGCTATGAAGGTGTGGCAAAAAATAAAGATTTACGCTTGGGGGTTGTAGCTGGTGCAGTGGAACATGGCTACGCAAAAAAATTACTCATACCGGAATCACAATTGGTCGTTTTTCCAGATAATGCGAGTGCTATAGCTGGTCTACGAGCAGATCGATGTGATGCTATTGGAATGACTAGCCTCACCATTCGCGATTTATTACAACGTGGTGCTGACAGCAATTTAGAGGCCGCTACTCCATTTACTGAACCGGTCATAGATGGGAAAGTAGCTCGCGGTTATGGCGCCTTTGCGGTGCGTTTAATAGACTCGGATTTGCGAGATGCATTTAATAAAGAATTGCAAAAATTTTTAGGAAGTCCTGAACACGCCGCATTAGTAAAGTCATTTGGCTTTGGTCCAGAGCATCTCCCTGCGGGCATGACCGTTGAAAAGCTACTGAGCACAAAAGGGCCATAGCATGAATGGCGATTGGGTCGCGCCTTTGGCCCACGGTTTGGGCATTACGCT
>JAHEDF010000479.1 GCA_024641365.1 Planctomycetota bacterium
CAGCCGAAAAATGAGCGGCGTATTTTTTTGCATCAGCCACATCATCTTGATGCGTTAAAAAAATATGGCTAATTTGTCCAAGTCGTTCGATCCCGGAAACTAAAGCAGGGGACCAACGCGGACTGTCAATCATCCACAAATGATCCTGGTGTTTCAGTAAATAACTACTGGCACCGAATGAATTTTTGCTTGTCCACCCGCAGTACCATACGCGTTCGGTGAGCTGTAGAGGAAATGAGTGTTGTGCAGCATTAATAAGCGATTTGTCGTCACAGCCAATTGAGGCTGTCGGGCAACTAATCAGCGCTTGTGCTGCTAAAAGTTTGTCATCATCAATTGTAGGCTGTTCGTATACCGCTGAGTGATCATTAATCGCATGAAATGTTTTTGGTGCAACTTGGCGACAGGTATCGCAATCAATGCATGACTCATCCACGAAAAAAGAACCAGGAACATTTTCAGCAACTGATAGTTTTCGAAGCGCCATCACATCCCTCCTCACTATTTTTGGAATAGTGAGGAGCCTAACCGAGATATACAGAATAGCATGTGCTTATTTGTGAGCCGTAAACGTCATACGTGTTTAGTTATTTACGCCGCATTTTTCTGTAAAAATGTGCGTAATTGTGGTTCACTTTGAAAACCAGTGACCCGTGCGACTGCTTTTCCGTTTTGGAATAACACCATGGTTGGAATGCTGTGTACATCAAAAGCTTCTGCTAGAATTGGACTGGCATCAATGTCGACGGTACCGATGACAAAATCATTTGCTAAATCATGACTTAGTTTTTCCACCACAGGCGCAACCATGCGACACGGTCCACACCAGTTAGCTGAAAAATCAACCAGTACTGGTTTTTCTGCATGCAGTACCGCTGATTTAAAATTAGTTTCGTTAAATGTAATGGACATGGTTGGTCCTCCTTATGCAGATAAGTCTAAATGACTCATCTCAGAGGACTCATGGCACATAGCGTGCCGAATCGGGTAGGCGTCTGAAAACCTTCCACTGTTTGCAGGCCGAGAACGACCCCCAACACGCTAACCAACTCTAAGAAGATCAATTTTAGAAACGGAATCCAAGCGACACGCTACCATCGAAGCCCTTTGCTTCCGCTTTTACCTGTCCGCCAGCCGTTTCGTATTTCACTTTCAGGATAGAGTATCCGCCGATTAATCCAAATTGGATGCCCATATCAAAGGTGTAAAACCAACCCAGTTCACCGCTATACATTTTATAACGAGAATCGCGATCTTCCCACGGCGTATCACCTTTTATAGTGCCGACTCCCTGTCCATAACCACCGTTTAATTCCAGATGTGCATTTTTAGAGATCAAAAATCCAAGGCCGCCAACAATGGCACCGCCACCTAATTTTAAATCTAAATCGACACCGGTGTCTTCACGTTTTACAGTCGTTTCCATAACAGTGCCACGTAAACCAAGGACGATCCCCATATCCGCATCGGCTTCTATGACCTTTTGATCTTTATTACCAATGTCCCCAGCCATCAAAGTAAACGATCCAGCTTGGCCATCAGTTTGAGAGACTCCTGCCTGCACACGCAGATCGACAAATTGTAATTCAGACTCTGCGTGGGCGTTCGACCAACACAGGGTAGCGGCTAACATGAACAAAGTTTTAGTAGGCGTATGCATGAGCGGCACGCTAGAAGGCACGACGCATATGCACAATGCTGGTCTTTGTCAGGTTAGGCATGCACCATCACACCACACGGCTCTTGTGGAATAATGTGGGGATTAGTGAACACCCTGGGCTGAAGAGTGCTGCCTGAGCAGGGGTGCTGAACAAAGGACCCTGCGGCGGTTGAAGGGGTGTCTGGCCCCTTTTTTTAAGTTCCAGACGAGAAAAAATTAGGAAAAAGTGCAATATTAATTGCACGCAATTTTTTCACATCCTAACAGACTGGCGTTTTTCAGCAGCCTGTTAGCGTGTTCCGCCCATGCGACGGTTGCGTGATTTTTATCAAGATGACAGTCGCGTTGCCGAGGTGCTATCAGCGCTCGCCGATGATCGTGGAATTGTCGTGGGAGCCTGTCACGGTGGCATCGTCTCTGTTTTATTAGCAGCGATTTGTCAGGCAGCAGATCACAGTCATTTAGCTAAACCGCTTATTGTCACAAATGATCCGCAGCAATTAGTCGATGATTTGGAAGAGCTCGGGGTGGTAGCAGCGGCGTTACCAGAATTAGAACGTTTTGATGATGAAAGCGAAGTTGATCGCAGCGGGCATAATCGTCGTCTCGCGGCATTAGAAGCATTTAATGCAAACGCGGTATTAATTGCGAATCCAATTGCTGTTGAACAACCGGTTCCTGATATCGCAGCCTTAGCTGGTGCGAGTATTATTTTAAGACAGGGACAAAATTACGATTTACATGTCTTAGTTGAACGCTTAGTAGAAACTGGTTATCGCGTCACGCCGCTTGTAGAAGGGCGTGGTGAAATAGCAGTGCGTGGAGGCATTATTGATGTCTATCCGTGGATTGGACAACATGCACTACGGATCGAATTTTTTGGTGATCAAGTTGATGCGATTCGACGCTTCGATGTATTTTCACAAGAATCAATTGCAAAAGCAGAAGAAGCGGTGTTAGCCAGTGCTAGTGGTGGATTAGCGACACGAGATTTATGGTCACAATTAAAACCAGGGCCAATAATTGTCGTCGGCGATATTGCGCTGCGTGGCCGACTAAAAAAAGATCACGGTCGGCAAGAAATTCGCTTCGCACGGCAATTAGAAGCCAATGCTCGTGACGGTGCTTCCATTGGTATTGATCGATTAAAAGGCGATTTACGTCGCGGTTTAGGAGAGTTACGTCTCGTTCACAATGAATTATCAACGAGCAGTGATAGCGATACGGCAGTAATAATTTTAGCTCGTAACGAAGAATCCGTTAAAGAAATGTCAGCGCATTGTTCAGACGCAAACATTGTTGCGGATATTCGCATAGGTCGATTATTTGCGGGATTCCGCGATCTTGAACGCGGTGTCGTTGTTATTCATGATTTTGAATTGGCAGAACGCGCACCCGTTCGCCGACGTACGACGAAAATCGCTGGCGGTACGCCATTATCGTCGTTAACGGATTTAAAACGTGGTGATTACGTGGTGCATTTACGTCATGGTATTGGTTTATTTCGTGGCATGGCAACCTTAGAAAAGCGCGGCTTTTTAGAAGATTTTTTATTGCTCGAATTTGCTGAAGAAAGTAAGCTCTATGTACCAGTCGAAGCAATCGATTTGGTGCAAAAATACGTTGGCGCAACTGGTCGCTCACCTGAATTATCAAAAATTGGCGGCGCGTCATGGGCTAAAAAACGTGCGCGGGCAGAAAAAGCCATTCAAGATATGTCGGCAGAATTACTACGCTCACAAGCCCAACGCATTGCCGCAGGTGGCATAGC
>JAHEDF010000480.1 GCA_024641365.1 Planctomycetota bacterium
TGGCGTCCAGCATGATCACGTTGTTTAGACATTATGACTGTTCATTATATAAAAATCCTTTTTCACGGTTTTGCATTAGGCGTTGCTTGAGCAGGCGTTGATGATGCTGCCGGGGCGACTGGCCCTTCTACTAATGCACGAAATGGCGCAGCATCAGTACGCAAAATTAAACGTGTCCCACTCGTGATAATTTGATCAAGCGTATCTAAGCCCCGCAAAAAAGCATACAGTTCGGGATCTGCAGCATGTGCTTTGGCATAAATGGCTGCGGCGTCTGTGCGTGCTTTTGCTTCAATATCAGCGGCTTCTTCTTGCGCTTTGGCAATAACAATGCGTGAATCACGAAATGCTGATTGATTTATTTCAGCAGCTAATTGCGAACCTTTAGCGCGCTTTTCTGCTGCAGCCGTTTGACGTTCGGCAATCATGCGCTCAACGGTCACTTTGATCGTGCTTTGCGGCAAACCCAAGCGCTCAATACCAACTTGCACCACATCAATGCCATAAGTTTCGCGTACTTGTTCGGACAGGCGTTTATGCAATGCCTGTTCTAATTCACTCAAGCGCACTTGCTTGTCATCCGTGTTGACTATTTCCGACATTAAAAAACGACTGACTTCTGTTTCTAACGCCGAGCCCAAAAATGAACGCACTTGCGTAGCCGCTTCATCGGCATCACCACGCACCGAACGTAAATGTTGTAAAATGCGCGGCGGCTCTGCTGGTACGCGCCACGCTAAATAGGCAGCAATTTGTATACGAAGGCCATCTTTCGTACCAACATCATGCAGTCCCGTTGCGGTCGTATGCAAACGTAAATCAACCGGAACCGCTCGCTCTATCGGTGCAGGAATGCGCCAGGTTAATCCTGGATTTACTTGAACACGAACTGGATCACCAAAACGCGTTATGACCACTGCCGTGCCCTGTGACACCACAATTAATGTTGCAGCTAATAAACCAACGACCACTAACACCAAAGCGATGGAAATGCGCAACCATGGCGGGCCCGCCTGACGAACCCGTACCTGTCCAATAGTAACGGGAGTATGGTCATGAGAATGATTGTGCGCATGATCATGATGATGAGGATTAAGATTCATTATTTATCCACGGGTGCGGCAAAGCGCCTGAGGTCAAGCACGGGGCCATCAATAAGTTGTAAACGATGATCAATAATTGTGAGTTGTGAACGCGGCAATCCTTTGCCCAGCGCCTGGAGCCAGCGTTCAATCGCCATTGCCTCACCCGCTGTTTTCCACATCTGTGCTTCAGCGGCAAACCGTTTTGCTTCGACACGGGCGTCACTACCTTTTTGTGCCGCTAACCATTCATTGTTTCGGCGTTTAACAATCGCCTCTCTATTTTTTTCGCTCAGCACCACCGCGCTATTGCGGCGCGCTGCGGCTACTTCTGTGGCACTTATTATTTCAGATTCCTGCACACCATGATAGGCTGCCGCAGCTTTCGCAGGTGGATGAATACTATCAATAGTGACTGCGGTAATTTCTAGACCACTTTGTTCTTTATCCAAAGTTGCTTGCACAGCAGCTTGAACAGCTGTTGCAAGACTCGCTCTATTTTCACCAATTGCTGCCATCAAGGTACGCGAGGCAAAAACGCGTGCCAATTCTCGGCGCGATAAAGAACGCACAATATTTTCCGGAGCATTTAATTGGTAAACTGAAGCAATGGCAGCGGCATCATCTAATCCAATACGATAATAAACACGCACATCGCTATTGAGTACCTGCGCTGCATTTATGTCCGCACCTTTTTCATCATTGCCCGGCACCACATAAAAGGCATCCGCATCGTGTTTGGTATTCCATACGCGATCAAATGCGGACGTGTCTAATTCATCAGCATCGATACGGGGTAATTGGACCGTATCGGTATCAGCAAGTGTCACCTGATAAACACGGCCTGCATCGATTCGGTGAACAATACCAAACGGCCACGGAAAATGGACATGCATGCCACTCGGCAACACGGCAGTGGGCACGCCATTACGTTCATAAATGCCACGTTCATTGAGCGACAACACCGTAACTCCAGTTAAAAACCATGCAAAAATTAACATTACGACAATTAAGGGGCCACTGACGCGACGGATAAATCCCAGCGCCCAGCTCTGCGATAAATCTATACCAAAGCGCTCTTTTAATCCGGATACCGTGCTTTGTCCGGCTCCCAAGCGCGGTAAAATTAAACCTGCGACAACACTGTCGCATAAACCGCGCGCCTCTTCCATGGTGGCGGATGGTAAAAATGGCGCAACTAATACGCGTAAAAAGGCCTCGGCGGCTGCCGCAACAATAATCGACGCTAATAACCAATACAGATAAACCACTACCGTCACACCCATAGAACGTGCAATTTCGCCTGCACCAACAATGATTAATGACCATAACGCGACGCGAATTAATCGAGAAAGACTACCTGCCTCAGGTAAATCAACAACCGATGCTGTCGCCGCCACTGATAAGCGGCGCTCAAAAATTAAAATCGGAAAAGAAATAATAAGACAGGCAACACCAATACCAAAACCCCAGGTATCTTCGCTCATAACGTTGGAGCTAGTTGGCCAAAACCACATCGTAATGCCAATGGCTACTAATAATAATGGCGCCGCGATAATGCTTTGCGGCCAGCCAGCTAATTGCAAAAGGCGCGCGCGTTCTGCCGTGAATACAATATCGGGTTCATCTGAGCCACTAAATATAGCTTGTGGAGCTTGCTCATTTTCTGCACGAGCCATTTCCGCCACTGCACGTTGACGACGCGTTACCGCAGCTGCATCGGCTGCTTCCACAACACGACGACGAGCACTCGCTAAAAGACAGGCAGGTAATAGCGCAGCGCCAATTACTAAAATACCACCACTCAGTAATGCCAACGTCGGCGCAAGTGCTGGTTGCTTCAGATAAAATGCCGCGATAGCACCCAAAGCCGAAGCGATACCCAAACTAACAAATAACCAAGCCCCGGCAGTTAGTAATCCATGCCAACGTACTGCTGCCGTTATGGCTACGGGCAGTGGACCCGATTGGTCATGTGTTGTTGGGGAGTTGGCCATGTTTTGCGCACCCTAGTTTGGCAACCGAGGACCTGCAATCAGCTGCATGCAAGGACGGGGCCTCAATGGCCACCTTTCGCTATGAGCAGACAGACCATCGACATTGACTCTGGGGTTCGGTAATACATTGTCTTACCGGTACAGGAGGCACGAATGAGCGAACAAGAGGTTATTTCCTTTAAAGCCGATCACGATCTCGTGCTTTTGCTAAAGAGTGTGCGCAATCGCAGTGAGTTCATCCGCAATGCAGTCCTAACGGCATTGAAAGAAACCTGCCCTGTTTGTAATGGCACCGGTATTTTGGATGCACGACGAAAACATGATTGGGAAATGTTTACCCATAGCCATCCGA
>JAHEDF010000481.1 GCA_024641365.1 Planctomycetota bacterium
TGATTTATAACACATAACAACCACTTTTACATCTCTGTGTTCTCCGTGTCCTCTGTGTTGATTGTCTTCAATTTATCATATTTTACACAGAAAAATCGTATTTCTTAGCCGAATAGCATTGACTATGTCCATCTTTTACGCTGAAAACAGCATATAAATTCCCATGTTGTTCCTCCGTTCCTCCGTTCCTCCGTGTTAAATAGCGAAAATTAATGCCAAGGGACAAGCGGCATTCAGGACATGCCCCACAATTACCGTGGCATCAGTCCTGTAATTTATTAATGCGCTTTTGCAGGGAAATTGGTATGAGTATGATGTTAGCAGAGGCGTAATATGCGGATGTGAAGATGGGCAAAAGTGGACACCTGTCGGCATCTACGCACCCAACTGCTACATGATCTGCACGGAATAAAGGTTTCGATTATATGCCTGCCTAGCAGGCTGCTGAAAAACACCAACCTGCTAGGTGCTTTTAAAAATACACAGCCAGATTAAATTCATAGCACTGGCTAGGAAGTGGAAATTAAACCAAGAGATAGCAAACCTGTTTTTGTATAATTGCAACTTACGGCAGCATAAAGATGCCTGTATAAGTTTGTGCTCTCGAAAATTTTTGGTCATCAGTTAATGAATATCTTTACACCTGTAGTAATTGACATTTGTGGTTATATAAATTGCAAGATCGGTATGGTTGATCGGCCAAAGACGAGTCAAGTGATCGTGATCCAAATTGAATAAATCTTTCAAAATTTCACATATGATGAATTCAAAATTAGATGAGTCCGCGCTATGCGTGGAGTGCTATGCCTTCAAACTCATGGCACTAAGATTTTTTATACATTCTGAATTTACTTATATGACAACGGGGGCAATTTGTAATCGGTTACTTTATACAACAAGACACCTATCAGTATGTTCGTTTGTCTTATTTAAATGTTAAATTCGTTGCCATTAGAAAAGAAAACCTGCCCCGATTCGCACACCCACGTTCCAACCTGTAGGTGAAGTGGAACGAGACACAGTTCCACCCATGCCATCGGGAGCCACCACCGTGATGCCAGTCGCTCGCCAATAACCACCAACTAAGCCTAAATTTAGAGCAAAATTACGATTAATCACTGCCCACCCGACAACACCACCCGTGACTCCATATTGAAAACTATCATCATGACTGTGGGCAGTGCTGTAATTTAAATCAGCACGAAATTGCCCAATATTTAAGCCAATTTCTGGCGAAATACCCATGATTAATGCCTGATCAGGCAAATGCCAAAGAGGGATTGCTGACCCTGCTGAAAAATTTAAAGCTATAGTTTCAGTATCGAGAGTCGTACTGTTAATACGCGTATTATCTTCTTCATAGTAGAAAGCTAATTCAGCAAATGGATGATGTGATTGATTTGCAAAATAATACTCTCTCAAATGAATCGCATATCTGGCACCTTCATCGTGTTTGGTCGATAGACCATCAATCTTAATTGCGCTATTTATGAAAGGTGTATAACTAAATGATACACCGCCTAACATAGGCTCTTCAGCCTGCGTGGCTGTGATTAATGTGCATAAGAGCGTAGCCGTAATGAAAGGTTTTTTGTACATGGATGGACATACTTGCACGATTTTTGTTAAGGCAATGACGTTTTGGGATAGTTGGCACTCTATTATCGATACGGTGGGAAGACCGTCACTTTAGCTGTTATAAGGACACATTTTGACTATCCTTTGAACTTGCCGCTCGTCATTTTGCAGGAAGCCGCAAGTCTACGGCTAGGCGCAGTGGAGGTATCCTACTGTCAATCTAAATTGGATTATGGTTTTTTTAAAAATAATTTTTCCTGTTTTTTTATATAAATGCAGCGGCTTCTATTATTACATTTGTGTTGTAAATAGGCATATTGCTAAAGAAGTAGACATTATTCGAAAAAATCTTGTGGTATGCGAGACAAGTCGATGACCACTCGATTTTCGATGTTTGGCAGGCGAGCCCTCACCCCAACGGTAAAATCAACGCCCCAATCATCGTCACAATTAATCCAGCAACCCCCATCAAACTCATCATCGCACTCGCCGTCTTCAATGTTTGCATTTCCGTAAATCCACTCATCCGCCCAATAATCCAAAATCCGCTGTCGTTCATCCATGGTATAGGTTTTGATCCACAGCCAATTGCCAACGCTAAATAAACTGGGTGATAACCAAGATCACCCGCGACCGTAATCGGGGCAACAATACCGACGGCTGTAATCATAGCGACCGTTGCCGAACCCTGTGCAATACGAATGAGCGCCGTCAGTAAAAATGCGAGCGGTAATAAGGCGTGTTTCGATGCGGGGACCATCTGTGTCAAATCGGTGGCAATGCCTGTTTGTTGTAAAACCGCGCCAAAAGCACCGCCTGCACAAGTAATTAAAATAATGACACCGGCACTGCTGAGCGCTTTATTACAAAATGTTGATAATTCTTTTAATGAGCCTTTACGGTACCACACGACCATAATTAAAGCCAACGCAGCTGACACGGCGAGAGCAATATTTTTATCACCCCAAAACGTTAATTGCTCAACCAACCACACTGGTGCGGTGGTAAATTTGATAACGGCTGCACCAGCAATAAGCGCAACGGGTAAAATTATCGGTGCTAAAGATAACCACATGGGCGGCAACGTTGCTGGATCCAATGTGATGGTTTGTTGTTCATTTATGTCATATTCTTCACTTAAAGGAATGTCCCACCGTTTATCCGCCCATACGGCGTAAATATATCCAACGGTTACGGCACACGCACCGACGATTAATCCCCCTATCATCATCGCCCCAATACTCACACCTAATTCACCAGCGACTAATAACGGCCCAGGAGTGGGTGGCACTAATGAATGTGCCATGGTCGCGCCTGCGACCATCGACAACACATATAACACCCAATGTTTTCCGGTCTTGCGGCGCAATGCTTTGCCGAGTGGCATGAGTAAATAAAACACCGTATCAAAAAATACTGGAATACCTAAAACGAAGCCGCTTAACACAAAACCCTGTGGCGCACGTTTATCGCCCATAAGTCGGCGAATACCTAAAACAATGCGGTCAGCAGCACCGCTCTTTAAGAGACACTCACCTATAATAGCTGCTAAGGCAATTATGATACCGACACTGGTTGCGGTTTTGCCAAAGCCAGATGCAACGCGATTACCAACGCTGGTAGCCGCTTGTTTTTCCGCGTCTTTAATCCCTGATGCCGATATCAGTGACCAATCACTTGGGTTAATACCAGTTGGTATTGTACCACTTAAAATCACACGTTTTGTATTGGATTCAGCTGGTTGCGGATCAACTACGGTCACTTCGACACGTATTTTTTCGTCAGTGCTATTTCCAATCAGATAATTTGTTCCGGGGATCAATGACCGTCCTT
>JAHEDF010000055.1 GCA_024641365.1 Planctomycetota bacterium
GGGTCGTTTATTAAAAGAAGGTGACGTTAGGTGCCTGTCCTATGAGATCGACGTCAGGCGCCTGTCCTATGAGATCGGCCTTCCAATTTGCCCAAGCCGATGGCGGAAATTACCTGTTATGTATTCCCTGTGACAGCGACATGAGTGAAGACCGGTCGATTTACGTGATTGATCACGAGTGGTACAACAGCACAGATGCCGAGAATCTTTCACCCACACCGTTATCAAAATATCTCGCCTCACTTGCAGTGGAAACAGAAGAAGCGTGAATGCTACTATTTTTGAAAAGGAATTAATGAGATAGTCATATGATAGATTGAACTAATTTAGCGTGTGGTGTGACAATATCCCGCAGCCCTTTTGATTCCGGAAAGCGCGCCTTTACCAAGCTAAACGTATAAAATTACGGATCAGGCTTGCTGGAAAATTTGTCGCAAGGTGGTTTGGCGGGAAATAGGCCGTACGCCTGTGATTAAATGAAATTTGTATTATTGTCACGCCACAGGGAGTTGTTTATGGCGAACCAACCTGGGTTCGATAATCTCTGACGCAAGATGTGTAAGTAAACCGAATGGCATCAAAAATTGCAGGGGGGACAGTGCCGCTAGAGTTTTTTCATACCACGGGGCTTGAATTGATTTCCTTAAGTTGTCTTTGGGTGATAGTATTTGTCTTTTATTTGACGGTGAGCCATGTTCCGACCATGTAATCAACAAGGCCACGCTTCTTGCTGACAAGGGAAACCATCGACACGGTAAAAAAGACAATCAGCAAGGCACACGCAATACTAAACCATGCGAATGAATAATGTGAATATGCTAGCATGCATATCAAAATGGAAACAGCCGTAATAACTGGGGACCAGGCAATGATCGTACGGGCGCTGCGTCGCAACCGGCCAGGGTTTTCTCCTCTTTCCCCAACGAGAATAAGACCACAAAGCGACATGACCGGACTACGATTAAATGCTACATTGGCGACTAGGCATGGCAGTGCCCCAAAAATAATTAACGTCCCAAACAGTGCTACTAAAAGACAAGCAAAAAACGCCACTATATTTTTATCTTGATCTATTACCGGAAATAGTTCAACGAAACGTTTCTTTGGAACTGGCACTGCTTCACCTTTTTGTTCAAGTGTCAGCATAGCGGCATTCACCTCTTCTCTCGTAAGGTTTGCTTGCCTTTTTTTTACGTCTTGCAAACGTGATTGATGATGATTTAGCAATGCCATAAGGAGTGGGTTGTCCAATGCTTCCGGATCTCGTTTTAGCATTTCGCTAATTAAGTGTGCGCCATAAATTTGGTAAGCGTTGGCTTCGTTATGCAAATTATCGACCATTTCTGTATAATTGTTAGTACGGCTTAAAAATTTACTAAAATCATTATTGGTCTCTATCCTATCCAATGTTTGATATAATGGGTATGCTTCTGGATATTGCGCGTTTAAGCCAATTGCAGTGGCCGCGCCTGTTATTAGAAAAATCATAAAAATCGCGGTTACTGCGGTAAAATAACGGGCCATATTTAACTTATGCTTGCGCGATACGTCCACTGGTTTGTTCAGTAAGTCTTGAGCTGCTGTATGCAGTGCGGATAGTGACTTCATCTGTGCTGCGTCATGCAAGAATGTGCGCGCATGGACTGGGATTGGTTTTCTGGGTAATGTAAATTCCTTTTTATCGCCAGAGGAAATTCCATGCAATGCCGCTACCGCGATTTGGTTGATGAGCTTATCAACATTTTCTACGTTATTTATGGGTGACAGTTTCCATGCATCTTCCTCGTGCGCGTCTGATAATCCTGGGGCTCTAAAGTCGAGAATTTTTGCGCGTCCATCCAATGTTATCCACAGCCGATCCAGTCCCAAAATTTCAGGTGTGGTTCCATCGGTTTCGGCGATGGCCAATTCTTGTGTCATATCGGTAATCAGATGGCGAACTTGGCTCCATTCCATGGGTTTCTGTACGGCTGTGAGAAATGGTTGTCCGGTCGGCGCTTCAAAGGCATCCCAGGAACCATTTGTTTCTTCAGACCGTTTTCCACTCAGCCAGCGCAGCCTGCCAAACCGAGTAATTTGTCGTAGTTTCGCACTGTCGTCGGTTGGCATTGATGAATAGTGACGAATCCAGACTTTACGAAATAATTGCGGATCATATCCGAGTAGAGTTTGAACGCCTTTTGCTGTCTGCGAATTTTCCATGGTGTCGAGGTTACTCATGACGTAATAGGCACCTATCTGGGGACCATCCATGGCGCTCACCATGTCATTGGGGTTCAGTTGTGCCCGTGGGCGTCTCTCTTCGACATGTGTACGCACAACTCTAGTTTTGCTAATCAAGTCAAATAAGGTGGCCATGCCATTGCGGCGCCGCATGGTGATGAAAAAAGACGCAAAACAGGCAAAACTAAAAAGTGCGGCGATATTTAGGGCAGGCGCGTCTGGATCTGCAAAAATACTTGGATTAAAAACAGCGAGGATGAAATAAGGAATATTAGGGAGCAAAATGAAAAGTGATGCTCGTACCAGTGCCTGACGCATGGTACAGGAAAGGCTGCTGTCGTTTTGTTGAACAACGCGCAGTCCAAATTGTTTTTTACTGATGGTGGTTCCAGTTAAACCTTCCGATAGGGCAAAATAGGTAAATGTGATTATTGGGCCAAGTCCTATCATCAGAGGCGAATTCAGACTTAAATCCAATTTACCATGTGCGACCATCGACACGGCGACGTTAATCACGGCAATTCCTAAGAAATCAGTCGCATAAGCAAGAATGCGTAGCATGGTAGCCGGTTTTTTTGAAGATGTCACACTGAATGGCATCAACGCATCGCGAAATTCAGCATAAGTACGGAAACGCTGATCTGGGGATTTAGCCAAGCATTTGTTTACAACCTGTGACAGGCCAACGGGAATTTTTGGGTTTATGGCGCTAAGATTTGGCGGCGCATCTTCTAGCACGCGTGCCATCAGAGATATAAATTTTGTTCCTTCAAATGGTGCATGTCCTGTTAATAAAAAATACAGCGTGACGCCAACTGAATAAATATCGCTACGGACATCCAGATCATCTCCGCGAAGTTGTTCAGGCGAAGCAAATGCTGGCGTTCCCATAAAAGTTCCGGGTTGCGTCACTTCCGATTTTAGTTTATCGAGCGTGGATATTGAGAGACCATAATCGCCAACCTTGACGTCACCCTGGGCATCTACGAAACAATTTCCGGGTTTAATGTCGCGATGGAGTACGCCTTTTTCATATGCCGCTTCAAGTCCATCAATTAATTGCAGAATAGCGGTCACGGCTTTATGTGGTGTGAGTGGCCCATCTTTTTTCACTACATCTTTTAGTGTTCCTCCAAGCACTACTTCCATCGTGATTACCGGGCGTTCTTCAATCTCGGTGGTGCCAAATACGTAAACGCTATTGGGATGATTGACGCTGGCGGCCATGCGCCCTTCTCGCATAAACTGTTTTCTGGCGTCATCTGAGTTAATTTTGTGGCAAAGCACTTTTAGGGCTAGGCGTCGTCCAGATTCAAGGTCCTGAGCGTCGTAGACTTCTCCCATTCCACCGCTTCCCAACATATTGTAAATTTTATAGTTGCCGAAGATTTGGCCATTGGTCAGCTTTCTCTTCGGTAGCATACCCACAGGTGAAGTCGTAATTGTTGCATGAATGTCGTTTAATGTGTGCCGCAGGGTGTCGGTTTGTGTCAGGGCCAATTGCAGCAAACATTTTGGACATGGCTGGTCTTCCATGCCGATTGAAAGTGCCGTTCCGCATTTTGGACAGTATGAAGGGGTCGTCATTGGTAAGCCTTGTTTGGTGTATGCCTCTATCAAAAGCAAACCAATCGAAAGGTTACAGGTATCTTTTCTAGCGCTGATTAACGATGTTGTTATCGCGTCAAATAGGAGCTAACTGTAGGAGGAAACGCAACTAATTAAATATGTCAATTCTTCATCAATAGACGTTTTGTCGCTAACAGTTTGGGCAACGGTTTCACGTAAAAGCTTTCGGTAGCGGTTGCGAAGTCGATGGGCCGCAACTTTGACAGCACCTTCACTCATGGACAAGGTGTTGGCGATATCTTGATAGGATATGCCACATTCGTCCTTGGTCATTGTATGCAGCAGAGCCTCAAAAATAGCCAATTGTCCTGATTGTTCGTATTCCAATCGCAGTGTTTCTTGAGCCGTTCTCAAGGCTGTGAGTGCCCATTCGTGGTCGAAAGCGGCATCTGTCGATGTGGTTTTCGTAGCGGTAGAGACATACAATTGTTCAGCAAACGTGGTATCCAAGGTTACGATCGACTTTCCGCCACCACGCTTTAGCGCCGTTTCACGGTCATGAACATTGGCCATGTAGTTCTTTACGGACGCCAATAAAAAAGAACGAAACTTACCATTTTCCTGAGAAACTGACTTAAAGTAGCCCTTTTCAATAAACATGAGAAAAAATCCCTGTGTTAGATCTTCAGCGCGATGCACATCGTTTCCCCGCCGTCGCACGTAACTATAAACAGGGTACCAATAACTTTCGCACAGTTTAGCGAGCGCCGTTCGTGTTTCCGTGTTATCTGATCCATCACGTGCATTGCGCACTATCGACCAGTGCGTTGTCATAAAAATATCTGTGCCTGGCGAATCTTCATTTTTCATAATAAAAATATCTGTCATGTGTGGCAATGCTGCCATGATGACTAAAGTGATTAATGACTTGACTAAAGAGGATGACTAAAGGACAGGCTACTTGATGAGGTCATAGTCGAGTTTGTAGGGATATCAGATTAACTGTCTACCCTTAAGGTGGCAAAATTATTGGCGACGAATTTTATTACTTTCCCTCGTCCTGTGAAAAAACTCAAATGGCCTAATGGGATTGCGTATAAAATTAGGAAAAAGAGCGTTTCTGGAATTCTTTTACACCACACGCCAAAGGCGTGCGCGCCAAGCGCAGGCCGTTGTTAAATAATTAAAAACACCACCTATAATACCAGGGCAAAAGTTAAGAAATGAGCCGAATAGCATTGAGTATGACGACAAATTATTTCTACAAATTATTCAGCTACTTTTCACCTGACTTAACCAAAGCGATCGCTTTTTCCGCAAAACGATTACCCAAGGTGACGAAGCCTTCTTTTGTCGCATGGATACCGTTGTTTGATCCATTCAAATCATCCGAGTCTACCCAGTCGGCTCGTGGCAAATCCTTTGCCAGTTGGACCTGTATGTCGCGCATCTTTGTCCAATGTGGGTGAGATTTATTATTCATGCTAAAATCATTGATACGGCCGATGACCACGTTCATGTCGTCCCGTTTCAGATCACCGGCTAACTGTGCTACAAGCCCTTTAAAGCTATTTGCATAGATCTCACTTTGTTCAATTTTGGCCTCACGTTCGCCTTGCATCCACACAAACGTTACCGTGGCAATCTTTTGATCTTTAATGGCTTCATTAACTTTTATCATTAACTTGTCGTAAATATCGCCAATTGGCGCAGGCATGTCGCCATGAGCTGGCTTGTAAGCTTTATACCAGCGACTAATTGGTTCGCCGGGTTTAGATTCCTTGACCACAAGCACGTTTTCCTTGCCAAAAGCTTTTTCGACAGCCGGTATAAAAGATTCTTCCTCTTTCATGAAGGTCATGTTTGATTGACCCGAAAGAATGAAAAGGTGTTTACCGTTATCTGCTGCATGCAAGGGCGTTGCTAGCAGGCTGATCATGGTCAAAGTGAAGAGTAATGTAATTGTACTTAGTTTCATAAAGTTATCCTTTTAGATAATATTTTTGTTTATTGAGATCTAACAGAGCATTAGCAATTATATAAATTACTCCCAATGTTATCGTCAGCAGAAATAGTTTCATGGTCATTACTTTCCCTGTGAACATCGGCACGAAAAACACACGCACTCGCGGCGTTTTCCGAACGACGTCATTTTGTGGGCACACACCCGTTTCACCATGGTGGCGAAGCACCTTACTGGGCTCCATTATGCAGGAGACGGTAAGGCCGATTGAAAAACCCTGTACTTGTACGGCGATAGGCGGGCAATAACGCCGACAAAGAGGGAATAAAATCCGCCACCGCCCCATACTTACAACCCTGAAGTATAACAAGCTTCGGGTATTTTGTATTTCACGAGGTAATTAGCCTCTTTTTATAATAAATCAGATATGATCCTGTGGTGTGAACATGACGTCAGATGCCTGTCCTATGAGATCGGCCTACCTCAGGCGGACTCGCTATGCTTTACGACAAATATGGCGATGTTACAACTTTGTTACAATGCTGTCTTATCACATTGTTAGTTTTACACCTACGAGAACTCAAGGAGCTGCGATGATAAAATACGTTCTGTTGGCTATCTGTGGATTTATTTTGGCAAATGCCACATATGCTGAAGAAGGAAAAGATGGAATAGAGCAAGCGAAAGAAATCGGCAGCCTAAAAGAGTGGAACGAACTGACGAAATCGCTGACCAAAGAAAATATTAAAACAGCTGTGGTCAAAAAAATGTATTACGATTTCAAAAGCTATCGTGGAGATGGCCAAAACACGATATTTGATAGAGATGTAATTCAAAGATTTTTACAATTTCATGATAATTTACTGTATAGTGAAAATGCCCTTCAGATCGATGACTTGGGTAATGAGCGCCTTTATGCGACAATAATTTTGCAAGATGGGACAGAAGTCTATGTACGCCTGGCGACCGGCTCTGTGAGTGTGGCAGATTGTGCTGCCATGGGATTTAGCAAAGAGACGCTTGATAAAATTACTTGGGGAAAAATGACAGTTAATGAAGCTCGCACTGGGATGCCAGTAGCTAGAGCAATGCTTGCAAAGTTAATCAATACCGAAAAATATAAAAACTTAAAAGATGATGACATAGCATTTTATAGTCTTGTGACGGGATATATGACTGTAAATAAAAAGAAGACCATGTATTTTGTCATTAATCAAAACGTGCGCGATGTTCTCAATAGTCTTTTAGAGGAGCCTCTTCAAAATAACCGTAAGAAATAATAGTTCACTAGCCTAGCAGGCTGCTGAAAAAGTAGCCTGCGGGGGTGTTGAAGGGGGCAGGTGGAAGAATGGTAAAAATGCCTGTCCTTTTGATTTCTGTACAACAAAGATGTTACAAATTAGTTACACAGGACTATGTGCACCGAATAGCATATGCGCATCCATCACAGGAACTCCACTTGACAGCAACACAACAACAATCATTTCGCATAAACTGGTGGCGCTTTCTCTATGCGATGACCATCATAATTGGTTTGTTCATAGCTGCTGGCATATGGTGGTTTAATAGCACTACTGATTTGGAAAAGGTGCGCGCTAAAGCCAGTTCATTGAGCATTCCGATCACTGCGAGTGAGCAGGAAATTCCCAACCCACCAAATGAATTATCTACAAAATTCTTACGCCTTTATGGTATGATGGATGTGATAAAAACGTACAATGATCAATTAATTCATGGGAAAATCGAGGGCGATAAATATCGTGATCGCCTCAGTCCATTCCAACCTGTTCCGAATCGCGCACGGTTATATCATCTATCCTTAGATAGCACGGCTGTTACTCAGGCATTGGCGCTGTTCGACTCTATGCCCGCCGATCCAACAATAGTTCCCAGAAACCAATATTTAGCCTTTATCACCATCAGAGACTGGCTCGTCGAACGAGTGTTGATAGCTGACTCAATTAATGTCACCTTGGAAATAAATAGACTGCTGAAACTGCAATTAATGTATACCCCCTCTACCGCGGATGATTTTTTCTTGGAAAGAAATTGGATGAACAGTGTATACAACAGCATTGCCTTGCGACTTCTTGATGTGCAGCCCAATCAAAAGCTAACTATCAACCTGCTCACATCCCTAAAAGCCCATTATTTTCATAGTCTGCATAATAGTGTAATCGACTTGTTTCAAAAAGACATGGCCCATGGCGCAGATGTCACGAAGCCCAAACAATATCGGGTTTGTTCAACGGAATGGGTACAACATAATTTTAAGCAACCCTCCCTGCAAGACAGCATCAATTATTCCCTGCGAGTTCGGACTGGCCGTAACGAATCGCTCAATGATACCATGCACCTTATTAATCTCATCGCCTCAGATAACAGCACCGTAAATCTGCGGGACTATTTTTTACAAATCAGACATACAGAGAAACCAAAAGATGATTGGGGTAATATAACTTACTTCGTTCAGGAAAATAGATTCATTCATAAAAATATCATTTTAAGTTATTTTACATTCCTGATGAACATCAATACAATGCTCGCAGTTTTAGAGCAACAGCCGTGGCCAAGAGATCTCCTCAACCCCGCCGAAAAACCTCTGCGTGAACTTCGGTCTGCCGGGAAATTTTTCGGGGCTTACTCGGTTGGCATTGACGGAGTCGATAATGGCGGAGATAGACGCGATGATCTTATCTTTCGATTTTTTGGCTCTCGCCCGCTGCAACAAGCGCCACAATAGAAATCTACGATCAATACCCAAACCACGACTTCGTATCACCACCCGTGTGCGGAAAAACGGTACGTCCCGGCACGGTTTATCCCTGTGGTCCAGTCACATCAAATTTTAATTGTCGCCCCGTCCTGTGAGGGACATCTTACGGGACACGCATCTGGGACATCTTGAGTAACGGCCATAAACCATGATATGGCCAATTTTTATAAATAACCGAAGACATCAACGTCCGGCAGACAAGTGAAAAACAAGATGCGTGTCCCGAATTCCTCAATGGCGACAGGCGAACGGCGAATGGCGAAACGGTGGTTCGTATAAATTATGAATATAGCCGTTTAATTAACAGATGAGGTAGTTGACCAGAGACGAACGGCGAATGGCGAACGGCGGAAACTAAAAATATGAAGATTGCTATTTACATTACCAAAAGACGTAATTGACCAGAGGCGAATGGCGAAACGGCGAATGGCGAATAAACATTTAAATCAAGTGTCATTCAAAATTATTAAATTCCAGAGCTCCAGAGGAGCGAACGTAAAATAGCCCGGGGTGAAGGCAAAGGCCGTAACCCCGGGAAAAGTCATAATTAAAGTATAAGCTCTGGAGGAGCGATGTAGTTGGATTTATAATTGGGATAAATTGCCTGTCGCCTGTCGCCTGTCGCCAAATGCTCACGGGCAAGATGCCCGTGCGACCTTGGGATTCATGGGACATGCATTTGAGTTTGACTTCGTAAGATATAATGACACATGAATTTATATAAATACCACGTGGAATATGGGCTGTTTAACTGAGTGCCTGCCCCATGAATCATAAATTAGATAAATTTGCTTCGGTGCTAGTATGTCTGTGCTAAGCCAGTGACGACAAGTGACACTGCCACAAACCAACACCCGTCCAACGTTGACCGGGCTTTCGGAGTATCAAACATACTTCTCGCACCTATGTACTCTAGAAAGGATGTTTCTATGCGCCTGTTCATTTGTCTGACCGCCACATTACTCATGGCTCTTGGCTCGGTTGCCGATGCTGCCGAAGGTAAGCCACTCAAAGTTTTCTTTCTCACGCAATCTGCTGGCTTTGAACACTCTGTTGTGAAGCGCAAAGGTGACAATTTATCATTAGCCGAAGAAATTGTTACTAAGATCGGCAAAGACTCAGGCGTTTTTGAAACGGTGTGTTCGAAGGACGCTGCTGCAATCACGCCTGAATTACTTAAAGACCTTGATGTTATGATGTTTTATACCACGGGAGATATTTTAGCGGATGGTAATGAAGAGGGTGGCAAAAAAAAGAAAGGTCTCGCAATCAGTAAAGAAAATTGGGACGCCTTTGATGCCTGGCTTAAATCTGGCAAAGCTTTGGTCGGCATTCATAGCGCGACTGATACCGGCAAGAATTTTTCACCCTATTACCAACTCATAAATGGTAGCTTCGCTGGACATCCGTGGGGCGCAGGCACCACGGTCACGTTCACCAATCTTGAGCCGTCGCATCCAGCTGTCGCGATGTGGGAACCCGATACGACCTTTAAAGAAGAAATTTATCAGTACAAAAACTATGACACCAAGGCCGTGCGTTTATTGCTCGCTTTGAACATGGAAAAGACTGAAAAGAAGCAGCCAAAATTAGTTCCTATTTCCTGGGTGCGTAGCTATGAAAAGGGTCGTTTATTTTATACCAATCTTGGCCATAATGAATCAACCTGGAATAACCCTTCCTTCCAAAAACATATTGTAGATGGCCTGAAATGGGCAGCGCATCTTACCGATGGCCCATCCGATCCGAATCCAGAAGTACAAGCTGAATTCGAAAATAAAGCGAAAGCGGCGGCATCTAAGTAGGGTTAGAGAGCAATTCTTGGGACATCTTACGGGACACGCATCTGGGACATCTTGAGTAACGGCCATAAACCATGATATGGCCAATTTTTATAAATAACCGAAGACATCAACGTCCGGCAGACAAGTGAAAAACAAGATGCGTGTCCCGAATTCCTCAATGGCGACAGGCGAACGGCGAATGGCGAAACGGTGGTTCGTATAAATTATGAATATAGCCGTTTAATTAACAGATGAGGTAGTTGACCAGAGACGAACGGCGAATGGCGAACGGCGGAAACTAAAAATATGAAGATTGCTATTTACATTACCAAAAGACGTAATTGACCAGAGGCGAATGGCGAAACGGCGAATGGCGAATAAACATTTAAATCAAGTGTCATTCAAAATTATTAAATTCCAGAGCTCCAGAGGAGCGAACGTAAAATAGCCCGGGGTGAAGGCAAAGGCCGTAACCCCGGGAAAAGTCATAATTAAAGTATAAGCTCTGGAGGAGCGACGTAGTTGGATTTATAATTGGGATAAATTGCCTGTCGCCTCTCGCCATTCGCCATTCGCCATTCGCCAAATGCTCACGGGCAAGATGCCCGTGCCACCTCACGTAGAAACAAAAAGCCCTTGGTAACCATTCGATTACCAAGGGCTTATATATGGTACCCGCTACAGGACTCGAACCTGTGACCCCTACCATGTCAATTATCATCGTACCGTCTCTCATCTTATTGTAATTACTTAGATTATGACTTAATCCAAAGCATGATCTCGTTTTGTGTTGCTAGACTCGGGTGGACAAGAGTGGACACCAATGGACCCATCTGCTGCAACTGCAGCATGAACTGCAAGGGATGGGGGACTTAGATTATATCCCTGCATAGTTGTATTTCAGAAGGCACAGCCCGATTAAATTCACACCACAGGTCTCTAAAACCCTTTAAAATTCTTTAAGAAAGACATCTTAACCACAGTGGGGTGAGATGGGGTTGGGATAAGAATCTAGGATATGGAATCTTATAAGGGATTTGAGTCTTGGGTTGGAAATGGGGTTAGGAAGGGCTTGAGAGGGATAAGAATCCAGGACCTGGATTCTTATCGAATTGGACTCAGGGTCTGGGTGAGCCGTTGACGAAAAACTGGGTGGATTACTGTCACAGCACAGGGTAAAAAACGTCTTCTTAAATCGCCTATGAACAATCCAGGAAGCGTAATGAAATTAATATTAATCATTTTTATATTTATTGGATATGTAGAATCAGCGATCTGTGTAGATGTCCCTAACAATGCTAATTCCTGGGAAACGAATGTTTTGATACCAGCGTTGACTGCGATCACCAAGCAGCAGTTACCTGAGGGGGCATGGAAAGATGTGCAGACAAAGTCAGATCTAACCGCTCAGGTATCATGGACAATAATGCGTTGCGGATTTGATCACTTTACTCCAAATCGATTTAAGCATTCAATGGGAAAAAGTGTGAATTTGCTCAAGGCTCGCATTGGCAGTGAGAATAATGAAATCATGCAACAATTGTTGGACGCTAAAGTGTTATTTGAAGCACTAGCAATGACTGGGGATGAATCACTTACGTCGCTATGTAAAAAAGAATTCAAAAAAGTTAATGACATGAAAGGTTTGGATGACTTTTGGTCTCATGGCAGTGGTAAACCAATTGATTGGGAACTTGCTTTTGCAACGGTTTCATTTTTAGACTCGGCCACAGCTATAAAAATGGAAATTAACAGCAAGCTGCTAGAGCAGTTATGGAGTGTCTACCAACAAAATATTGGTGGTGTTCCCATTAATGATTTTCGTCAAAGAATCGCAACAGGGTTATTGTTGAATAGACTAAGGAAGGGTGGGGTAGAAGAAGTCGCTAATTTAATGGATGAGTATAAAAAAGGGGGGAAAGACAATGGGGGTATAGATGTAGAGAGTAATTATTATGATGGATATATTTACTACTATGGTGAAAGATCTAGTTTCCCAGTTTGGATGGAACGACATTTAAAAAGGGGAGCTATAGGTGATAATCAATTGACGAGTAAAGTTTACAAGTGCATGTCAGATATAATAACTAGAAATTATTTAGCGATGTTGGCTCGCGAGAAAAATAAGAAATAATTAAATCAATTAGTTCGGCCAGCAAAAATATTGCACACAAATGGTTCCAAATCGGTCGGATAGAGGGGTTGTTCTGTTATCTGTCTGCTTTCGGTTGTGTTAGTCGTTTCAGAATTCCTTTCCATCTGTTTGAAAAGTGTCCTATCATGCGGGGTTGGACTTGGCTAATTATAGCCGTGTGGTGTGACAAAAATCATGCCGCTTCTCTAAAGTAATAATTCAGCCTTTTTCCTAGTCGCGACCGACAAATGATTTGTCCATCATGCTCCGAAAATCTGTCGTGGGTTGGGATCTGGTGGGATGGGTTTTTGGATTTGG
>JAHEDF010000482.1 GCA_024641365.1 Planctomycetota bacterium
CATGCCAACTAATGGTGCCAATACGTGCTGCTCCATTTCCCATCGCCCACCACGTGCAATGGGTAATAGTGGATTTACCCGCCGTTCCGGTAACCGCTAAAAATGGTGTCGTCTTTTTCGCCAGTCCGTGTTGCTGAGCACTAGCGCGAGAAAAACTCCAACGTGCATGACTGGTAATTAAGTGAGGAATTGGATGAGAAGCATTCGCTTTTCCCTCAGTAATTATTGTGATCGCACCGCGATTAATAGCATCATTAATATGTACGTCACGATCAGCCAATGGCCCCATTGCCACGTAAGCGTGACCTGATTGCACCTCACGACTATCACGACTGAGTCCAGAAAATGCTAACGCCGTCTGGCCAAGCAGTGCTTGGCCAGCAAATAAATGCACAGGATTGAGCGCTCCAGCTATCGTCATTATGGCCGCCGTTGCGCTGTTCTGACTGATTCAGAATCAGTCTTTTGTAAATTTGGATTTTTGGGCACGCGTAAATATTCAAGCGATTGCTGTAAGACCTGCTGAACAACCGGAGCGGCCACAACAGAGCCAAAACCTTTTCCCACGGACGGGTCATCAACAACAATTAAACACAGTAATTCAGGACGAACATTTGGTTCTGCGGGTGCCCAGCAAACAAAACTGCCAATATTATGTGAAGCACTATAACGTCCATTAATTACTTTTTCTGCCGTGCCAGTTTTTCCCGCTGCACTATAACCATCTAAGGCAGAGCGCTTAGCTGTGCCTTCTGTTAATGTGGTAGTCATCGCCAGTTGTAATTCCGCTGCAACATCAGCGGGATAAACGCGATGCGCTTCGGGTGCTGGCGGCAATGGCAAATCTCGTTCGCGATCTTGATCATCAATAACATACATGCGTTTAATTAAACGTGGAGGCAGCCAGATACCACCATTTGCGACTGCACCATGTGCCATCGCTAATTGAATAGGCGTGGCCATAAATCCATGGCCAATTGGTAACGACATACCTTCATTGATACGTGACCATTTTTTTTCACGCGGTAAAATACCTGGTTCTTCACCTGGTAATGAAAAGCCAGTTGAACGGCCAAAACCAAAACGTCCCATCCAGGTGCGCACCATCTCGGGTTGCATGCGTACGCCCAATTTTGCCATTAAAATATTATCTGAATAAGCAATACCTTCTGAGACAGTTAATACACCATGTCCACCAGTCTTTTCATGAATAGTGCGACGCGCTTTCCCTTCGCGATAGGTCCACGCACCTTTTTCACAATTAATTCTTTCAGCAAATGTCGTTAATTTATCTGCTACCGCCGCACCAGCAAACAATGGTTTCATGGTGGATCCTGGCTCATAAGGAAATGTCAAAACATTATTTCGCAATGAACTGGTTTGTAATTTACTTAAATCGGTTGGATCAAATGTAGGATAACTAACCATGGCAACGACTTCGCCAGTCGTTGGGCGAATAACGATTCCTGCTGCTGATAATGGTTTACATTTTTCCACCTGCTCCATCAACGCAATTTCTAAGATGCGTTGAATCGAAGCATTAATTGTCAGTTGAATATTAGCACCTGACTGAGCTGGTTCACTTAATGCATCGGTTAAAGATGGTTTACCAAGGGCATCGACCATCACGGTTTCTTTGCCAGGCGTTCCGGCTAAATCACTATTGAATACTTGCTCTATGCCAGCCCCGCCGGTGCCATCGCGCAAAACAAATCCTAATGAATGCGCTGCCAAAGGTCCCTCTGGGTAACGACGCACAAATTCACGTCGCACATACACGCCTGCTAATTTTAAATGTTTGATTTGTTCAGCCTGTAATTCAGTTATTCCACGTGCTAAAGTGCGACCATTTCGTGGCAATTCGAATTCTTTACGTAACTCATCACGCGGCATTTTTAAAATACGAGACATTTCTACCGTCGCACGTAAGCGATCATCCATATAAACGGGATCAACAATGACATCCCAGGTGCCATCACTCACTGCGAGTGGAATTCCATTGGCATCGTAAATGCCGCCACGTGCTGCCGGAATGGTCCAGGTGCGTGTCCGTTGCTTTTCACCTAACTCGGTGAGTCGTTGTCCCTCGTCAATTTGCAAAATTTGTAAACGAAAAGCGACATACGCAAATAATCCCACAAACACAAGCATGGTGAAACCAGTTCGCCATGGCTGTGCTGAAATTGGAACATAATTATCCGCGTAACTCATTAAATTAGCGGCCTTGATTTACCGCAGCGGTAACAACAGGAGATTGAATAGGAATATTTAGGGTTCGCACCAATTGTTCGAGCGCAGGTATACACGCTTCTTGCTCATAGGTGACGCGCAGACGTTCTTGTTTATAAACTAAATCGGTACGTGTTTTAAAATCGGCACCACGTTGCTTGGCTAAATTAGCCGATTCATTACCCAGCAAGGCTATCTTTAAAGAAATACCCAGTGAGCAACTCACCCAAGCCAGCGCAATCGCGCCATGTAAAACTAAATACGGACGTTTCATACTGGCTCTCCTGCAATGGCCCAACGTAGCTTCGCTGACGCTGCGCGCGGATTAATTGCACATTCTGATTCGCTCGCGGTAATAACACGACCTGCAATACTGGAGAAAAAACGCGCCGCTTTGTGTGCGCGAAATGCCTGTTTCACTAAACGATCTTCTAAACTATGAAAACTCATGATGACCACACGGCCACCAGCCGTTAATAATTTTGGAAGCGCTGCTAATAATCTTTCGAGTTGGCCTAATTCATCATTTACAGCAATACGCAAGGCTTGAAATGTGCGAGCCGCTGGGTGGCGTTGGTGATGACCAGGCACTACGCGACGCACTACTGCAGCCAATTCCTCACCCGTTTGGGCACCTTCACTACGTGCTGTTTTTAATGCGCGCGCAATGCGACGACTCAAACGTTCTTCGCCATAGTTATAAATAATATCCGCTAATTCCTCGGCGCTTAATCGATCAATTAATGCCAATGCGGTTTCGCCATGAGTTTTATCCATGCGCATGTCGACTGGTAATGGCGAGCGCATAGAAAATCCGCGATCTGCGTCATCTAATTGTAAACTCGATACGCCGAGATCAGCAAGCACGCCATCATAACGTTCACCTGCTATCACTGCAGCCTCCACGGCATCGGCAAATGTTGCGGTGCGAATTTCGCAGTATTGCAACGCTGGTGCCAAGCGAGCGGTCGCCAAAGCGCGCGCTTCATTGTCACGGTCAACGCCAACAACGTACGCACCCGCTGCCAATAACGCCGCGGTGTGCCCCCCCATGCCCAATGTGCAATCAAGCATGCGCGTGCCAGCGTGTGGTCGCAAATGTTCGACCACAGCGTCAAGCATGACAGGCACATGACTGGTTGTTGCACGATG
>JAHEDF010000056.1 GCA_024641365.1 Planctomycetota bacterium
ACATGCCACAGCGAATATCGCACTTGATCACATCTGGCCTGCTGGCAACGTGCCAGCCCGTTTATCAATACACCATGCTCGCCTGAGCACTTTTACAAAATACGTAAGGAGGCATTATGCCATTTACCATTCCTCTTGGAACCGCTGCACCTGATTTTATGTTGCCAGGAACCGATAATAAAGTTTATAATCTAGGTGATTTTAAGTCTGCTGACTACTTAGTTATATTTTTTACCTGTAATCACTGTCCCTATGTAACTGGTAGCGATGAAGAAACACGCAAGACGGCTGCTAAATTTAAGGCAAAAGGCGTACAATTTGTTGGCATTAATTCAAATAGCAAAAATACCTATGCGGAAGACGACTTCACGCACATGGTCACACGCATGGCTGAACACAAATTCCCATGGGTGTATTTACATGATGAATCACAGGATGTCGCACGTGCTTACGGCGCTCTACGCACGCCACATTTCTACGTTTTTGATAAAGAACGGCGACTCGTCTATAGCGGTCGCGGTGTTGATAGTCCTCGCGATGCCTCAAAAATTTCTATTAATGACTTAGATCGCGTATTAACCGAATTGACTAGTGGTAAAGCCGTTAGCATTTCCCTTACGAACCCCATCGGCTGCAACGTAAAATGGGACGGCCAAGATGCACACTGGATGCCGGGAGATGCATGCGACCTCGTTCCAGGAAAATAAGTCGGTGATGCTGTAACGTTGTTATTAGCACGGTAAAATAAACATGACCGGATGTGATTTTGCTCACATCCGGTTATTTTTTAATCGCTAACATCCCCAAACAGGTAGTGCGGGAAATCCCTACCTTTTCGCTGTGTGTGCAGGTTCATATTCAACAAGACCACATACGAGGATTACTATGCGTAGTTTTTTAACTATTTTACTCATCAATTTATTGATGATTCACTTATGTGCTGCGGATAGGCCAAATATTTTATTTATCGCAGTTGATGATCTGCGTCCGCAAATAAATGCGTACGGTAAAACCTTTATGAAGACGCCATCGATTGACCGTTTGGCAGCGAGTGGTGTTTTATTTGAGCGCGCTTATTGCATGGTGCCAACCTGTGGCGCTTCACGGGCGGCTTTAATGACCAGTATTCGACCAGCCCCCAATCGATTTGTTAATCATTTAGCATGGGCAGAGAAAGAAGCCCCAGGTATTGTTCCACTCAATACGTATTTCAAACAACATGGCTACACCACTATTAGCCTTGGGAAAGTTTATCATCATCCGACTGATCATGCGGATGGCTGGTCCGAACCAGCGTGGCGTTCAAAACTATCTCAATATCAAGACAACGAGGCAGCAGAAAAAGCAAAAAAAGAAGATACGGAAAAATATTCTAGTAAAAAAAAGCATAATGGTCCACCAACTGAAATGTTCGATGCACCTGATGATAAATATCCTGACGGCGAGTGTGCGCAACGTGCCATTGATTACTTAAAGAAGTTTGCCGAACAACCTGATAAACCATTTTTTCTCGCCGTTGGTTTTTTGAAACCCCATTTACCATTTAATGCGCCGAAAAAGTATTGGGATTTATACAATCGCGACGATATTGATTTGCCTGATAATTACGGACCTCCTAAAGATGCGCCACAAGGCGCTGTGCATAATTCTGGTGAATTACGGAGTTATGCTGGCATTCACCCCAAAGATCCCGTTGATCGCGAAACGGCGCGCACTTTAATTCATGGTTATTATGCCTGTGTCAGCTTCACTGACACACAAATTGGTTTGTTATTAGACGAACTTGATCGCAGCGATTTGTCCCAAAATACCATTGTCGTTTTATGGGGCGATCACGGTTGGCAATTAGGAGAGCACGGTATGTGGAATAAACATTCGTGTTTTGAAACATCTATGCATGCCCCATTATTAATTCGTGTACCTAGTGATTCTACCATTAAACCGGGTACGCGCATTTCAGCGCTCACAGAATTCATTGATATTTATCCATCATTATGCGAATTAGGTAATTTACCTATTCCTACCCACGCTCAAGGCACGAGCTTCCTCCCGTTATTGCGCAACCCCAAAGCCCCTTGGAAATCCTATGCCGTCGGGCGATTTGGTGCTGGCGATACCATTCGCAGCGACACGCAGCGTTTCAGTGAATATATGGATAAAAACGATGCCCAAACTGGACGCATGCTCTATGACCACGCCACTGATCCGAATGAAAATACCAATATTGAATCAGCGAACACCGAGACCACAGATGCTTTACAAAAAAAATTGCGTGAGCTAAAAGGGAAATAAACAGATTAATCAGAGCCAATGCTATTCGGCTAATAACCTTGTTTAAAGCGGCATTTACTGAAAAATTGAACATTCACCAAAAGGTAATTAACCGCGGAGAGCGCAGAGATAGTTTTAAACAAATCTACAATAAAAATTACCTTTTATTGGTATTTAAAGGTCATGGAATGAACTAAGATTTTTTTTATAAATTCCATCTGCGCTCTCTGCGCCCTCTGCGGTTAATCTGTCTTCGATTAAACGTATTTTCCAGGGGGAAACGCGATTATTAGCCGAATAGCATTGAGTCAGAGCCGCCAATTAACATTAAAATACAATACGGGAACTGAAAAGATTCAGCTCCCGTATTGTATACTATTACATCGCGTTATTTACTTAGCTAATTCAGTAGTCGCCGTGTCGAAATAAGCAACCATAGTCTTTAAATCGACTAATAAATCCTGGCCTTTTTTCCCAGCTTCATATTCCAAAGCCATGTAACCACGAAAACCTTGGCGTTTGAATTCAGCCAATTGTCCTTTTACATCACTTGCTCCAGTACCATAAACCACATCTCTTGCACCATTACCAATAATATGGGTTTCTTTTAAGTGCGACGACATGATGCGGCCTTCTAATACCTTTAAACAATCAATTGGAACAAGCGCACTACGTGCCCAGTGGCCGGTATCTGCACAGGCACCGAATCGTGCATCGCGGCCCTTAGTAGCTTCGACAACGATGGCAGGATCCCAATAACGATTTGGTTTTTTATGTTCATGAATACCAACCTTGATGTCATATTCTTTAATTAATTTTTCAATGGTATCAAAGGCGTCTGGTTTTGGCTCGCTATTGAGCACTGCGATGCCCATTGCTTTAGCAAATTCAAACACCTTTCGGCATTCAGCTTCATCAGCTGGTAGATTTACCACCCCGTAAGCAACTGGTTTAACTCCCGCTTCAGTCATACGTGCTATTACTTTTGCACGCACATCCGCAGGTGAATTATGATCAAATTTCTCTTCCATCCCCCCACCAATTTTTTGGCCGGGATAAAGTTCTAAATATTTAATTCCCACTGACTGACAAACATCTATGGTTTCCCAAATAGTGGTGTGGTGGCAGGTCCAGGCTTGCAAACTGAGTTTAAAACCCAATTGCTCTGCTGCGACATCGTTGCGGTCAGCCGCAGTGGCTGATGTAGCAAGACTGACTGTCATCAGTGCTAATAAGCCGAATAATTTAACGTTCATAATGGTTTCCTTTGGTTAGAGAATAGTGCCGCCGTAGCACAAACCATGGCAGCGGTTTAGTTATTTTAAAGATTGTAAATAAGCGAGGACATCTCGCAGTTCGACTGGAGTCATTAATAATCCCATCGGTGGCATTGGTGATATGGGCGGGGAAATACTATCAATTTTATCTGCGGAGATTTGTTCTTCTTTCATATCAGCTTTTCGCACTAAAACGCCATTCTTTTTATCTTGTTTCAGCAGCGACCCACTCACCGATGAACCATCTTTTAAGGTGATGGTGGCCAGCCCAAATCCTGGGACCACCACTTTGCTTGGCTCGACTAAAGATTCCAACATTAATTCTGGGGATAATCGTTTTGCCACTCCCGCTAAATCTGGACCCGCATTTCCACCCTCTTGTTTTACGCTGTGACATTTAATGCATTGGGAAATGTGATATTTAAAAATATTTTCACCCTTATCTGCATCACCACCAAATAACGATATACGAAATTTAGCGAGCAGATCTTTGGGATCTAAGCCGTCATTATACTGTTTCATTTTTGCCACAATTGACGGCTCTTTTCTTGCCGCCGCTGCCGTTATTAAATCTAATTGCACGTCCCCTAACGCTTTCCCGGCAATTAATTTATCTAACCAATCAGCAAGCACTCCCGCTGAGGCAGCATCAGACATCGTAGCGAATTCATTGAACACTTGTTGTTTTAAAGCAATATTAGCTGGGCTTAATGGACGTTTAATTGGTGGTAATTCTACGCTAGTTGGGAATACATCTATGCGGCTTATAAAGGACCCTTCTTTTGTTTCATCGTGTTGCCACAATAACCAACGATACGAACCAAGTGGCTGACCATAACTAATAATTGAACTGCCTTGTTTTCCGGCTTTATCTTTGGTTTTTACTTGTGCTAATTGACGCCATCCCGCTTGCGCTAAGTCCTTCGCTGCAGGATCTGGTGCTTGATCACCATCAGCTGCCCACAGCGTAAATGCTTGTTTGGCGCGTTTCGCTTTATGCCACGAATAGGTGTTAATGCGGGCTATTTCTACCGGCTTTTGTAAATCCACGAGCCATCGTGCCGAACCCGCTTCTGCCCAGGTATTGTGATCGACATCGTCATTATTTTGGGGTAAATCAGTAGCAAATAAGCGTGGTAATTTATTCCCTTTAGCGCCTGCTTTCTCTGCGGGGTTGGCAAAGCCATCCACGGATGTCGCTACTGCAGCAATTGCAATACCTGCTGAATCAGGTGCGCCCATTGATAATTCATCCCATTCACCTTGGGTCATATCCGTTTCCACACGTACTAATCCTGGTGGCTGTGAACCATGTTCATAAACAGCTATTTCGCTAAAAAATACCCCACGACTTTTGCTCTGCCATAATAACCAACGATAATTCCCTAAACTGCCATTCGCATTTAAAACACTGGTGCCATGTTTTCCACCGTCACCAAGCTTTTTACTATTTACGGTCCCTAATTTTACCCAACCAACTGCCGGATTTACTAAGGTTGGATCAGGACGTTTATCCCCAGTCGCTCCCCACAGAATAAAATCTTGTGGGGAGCGATTTGTGACATGCCAAGAATACGTATCGACACGACCAACTGCTATTTCTGAACCCAAATCTAATACAAATCGAGCTTCGTGCTGATCAAACCAAGTACTATTTTTTGTGTCATCATCATTTTCTGATAATTTACCGTCATTGAGTCGCGGTGCTTTATCGCCAACGGTTCCAGCATCTGGATGTGGCGTGCTAAAATTTTCAATCCAGGTAAATGTCCCTTTGGTCGCAATATTTGCGGCGGTTGGTTCACCCATTGGCAACGACGACCACGGACCTTCTATGCGATAAGCGAGACTAATAAAATCTGGTTCACTGGTGCTATCTTGCCCTAACGCTGCAATACCAGCTTGCACACCTGCGGCTGGATCAAATGCCACCAAGGCTTTGAAAGCAGCGCGGCGAATGTCACTTTTATTTTCGCGCAATAATTCCGGCAACCGTCCTTTTAATCCGGCATATTTACGTTCCGTTAATAACGTGATGGCTTCTTGCCGCACATCCGTAGCCATTGCTATATTTTCAACAATATTCATGAGTACATCATCTGGTAAACCATAGCCATAGCGCTGGGCTAATTTGACTGCGGATGCTAACAACCGTTCTTCACCACTATCTATGATCGCCATTAAACTGGTTTTTAATGCTTCGGGATTGGGATCATGTTCGCGATGAACGGCCTTACGTGGAAATCCTCTGACTGGGTCAACCCACGTTGGTTCCTTCCAATTTTCTAATGCCTTTAAAGCGACCAGGCGTACTTCGACAGGAAATGCGGTATTTGCTGCATACGCACCTAATAAAGCTCCTGAATTATCATCTCCGTAACGATGCACTGCATTAATTAAGCGTAAATAAATTAATCGAGCAATCGTATCTGGAACATCCTTTGATAAGGGCTTTTGTAAGTGATCGTATAACTTCGACATGACTGCTGATATATTGTTATCATAAATAGCGCGTATTGCCTCAACACGTACCAACTCGTCACTGTCGTTTAAAAATGCCGCGCAACCAGGATCAGCCAGTCTTCGTAAAGCCAATAATGCTGCCATGCGTACGGCTTTATTATCGTGCGATGCTAAAGCCGTTAATTGGCCAGTCTCTGCGATGCCAAGCAATCCCATCATACCGGCATGTCGTAAATACACATCGCTATCATTATTTGCTGCAAGCAGATTAACAATATCTGCAAAAGCTGCTTTATGCGCTAAACGCCCTAATGCGATTGCCGCAAAACATTTTACGCGTGCAGACTCATCTGTGAGCGATGCCACCAAAGCAGGTGCAGCTGGCGCAAATTTTAAATCACCGAGTGTTTTGACGGCTTGTTCCCTGACCCGTGCGTCCGCATCAGTGATGAGCGGTAATAAAACTTGGGCCGCGGTCATTTCTTTACGCGCAATTTGTCCTAATCCCCACACGCCATGCACACGCATCATAGTCGTTGCGCCACTGGTTGCCGCTTGCGCCAAAGCTGCTTGTCCTGCTTTTCCGCGCGTGACCAATTCAAATTGTGCACGTTGACGAACGCGCATATCTGCATGTCCTAATAACGTTGCCAATTCACTAACTGACCTCTGCTTAAAACCCGCTTTCATCAACGCTGTGAGTGCTTTAATTTCTTCGCTATTGCTCGTTGCTGGATCGCTCACCGTAATAACACGACCGTGATTATTTAATTCCCAACCACCGATATAATCAGCTATGTAGACTTGACCATCATAGCCAAAAACCACGTCTGTTGGTGGCAAACCCCACAGGAAATGTTTTTTGTCGTCATCCGGTAAAGTATAGCCAGCGCCCGCCTCATGTAATTTAAATGACCACACACCATTATCGCGTCCAGCACGATAGTCACAAACTAAGAAATGATCTTTTAAGCGATCACCAAAACCTAAGCCTGGATAACAAGCAAGTCCACTGGGTCCGCTAGTAATGTGCCCAACCGCTGGCAACACCCACGCAGGCTGTCCTGGGAAATGGGATTTCCACAATCCATCATCAAGCCATGGGTTTGGTTGACGTCCGTCTAGCCCTGCGGTTTTTGAAAAACTATCGTTACTCAGTAATTGCCAGCCATGACTCCAGGCAGAACTACCACCTTCTAAAATATACACGACTCGCGCCGCATCGCCAATGTCTGCATTATTATCGACGGTGAATAAATTGCCCCACGCATCAAAAGCCAATTCCTGTGGATTGCGTAATTCTAAATAATATTGTTCGAAATTTGAGCCATCTGGATCACAGCGGAAAACACCACCAGACATTGCATTGCTAAAATGTTTCCCTTCTTTGCTGGTTACATCAAAACCGCGATCGCCCATGGAAAAATAAATGCGCCCATCAGGACCCATAGCGAGACCATGCAAATCATGACCGCTAATACTAAAGCGTGGGCCAAAACCATCCGCTAAGACTTCGCGTGTATCCGCAACACCATCATTATTGGTATCTTCAAAACCATAAATTTTAGGAATGTTAGCCAAATAAATACGTCCATTATAAGCCATTATACCAGCAGCTGGTCCATCAACGGTTTCTTTAAATCCATCAGTAAAAACAGTTGATTGATCAGCCTTGCCATCGCCATCACTATCAACTAACAGGCGAATACGTTCGGTGTCCTTGGTATAAAAATCTTTGGGGAATTTATCTTTCCATTTTTCTATCATCGCAGCACGATCTGCGATAGTTTTTACCCGCAAATCGTCCTTATAAAGAAACATATTACCACGCACATCAATGACACCCCCCCTGCGCCAGCGAAATGTTTCAGCGGCAAATAAGCGCCCTTGTTCATCGACATCAATTGCCACGGCATTTAAAATCTGATCACCTTTAGCCCACATATGCGGCTCTAAACCCTCAGGCACTTCTAAGGATTTGAGGAATTCACCTTCTTCTTTATTCGGGCCCTTTGGTGTTTTTTTATCGTCACCTAATTCAACAGCGCATGCTGTTGACCAAGCAAAAAATGGAACGAGTGCAATAGCGACATACTTAAGACGCATGGGAATCCTTAGTAAGGTGACCGAGTTTACCTAGTTTCATATTTAATAGCCTTCTGGATAAAAGGCTGTGGCGGGAATTAATTGCCGTGGCTGCGATGGGCTTTGCCATGACATGCGAATAATGGCAAAGGTTAAATTCTCAAAATACTCTATGCGAATAGGTACGCGCAATTTATCTGGTGAAAAAGTAAACGTGCCATAACGCCGATCATTGTCGTGATAACCCTGAACGCGCCAATTGTCGTATACTAAACGCTCATCAATCCATAAACGAACACCATCATCGCTTGGTAAATAAATGCGATAAGTTTCGGCAAATTTTGCTTCGATCATGCCCGTCCAACGAACAGAAAAAGGATGCGTCATGCCAGGAGCTGGTTCATCGGTTTCCCAATCAAAATTTATCGTTGGGTCTAAACGTTTTATTTTTAAATCAGTTAAATTTTTCCCTTGATAGTAAGAGCCGATTAATCCACAGCCGTGATTTGTTGGAATAATATGTAAAGTATCAGCTGCTAAAACGCGTTGTCCGGCACGGACTAGTAAAGAACTATTATTATTATGTTGTAATTGCACGCTGCCGTGATCAACCGTTAGCCACGTCAAAAAAGGATCTGACGTGAGTGAAAAACTGGTGCCAATAACAGTAACATTAACTTGTGGCGTTTGTACAATAAGCGGACTTTGTGTCGGTTGCGGTGCTGCCTGAACAGCAAGCGAGCCTTGCTCTAAACGGAAACGTTTCCCTTGTCCACTTAATGCCTGTACGCGTGTTTGTGAATTAAGTGATAAGCGTGTTGATTCATCATTATAAACTAATGTCGCTTTTTGATTTGCACCGGTAATAATGGTGTCCCCAGGCAATAATGGTCCATGTGCGGAGGAGGTTGGCTGCCCAGTTCCTCGCACGACACGCACGTCATCCTGGGATTCTATGGTCGCTGGTTTTGTCGCCATGGAATCAGATATAGGTGACTGTCCAAAATTCGTTATAATTATTGCAGTAATGACACTCGCCGCGACAGCAGCTGCTGTTGTCATTGAGGTCCACCAAATCCGCGATTTTGTTTTCTTAACAACTGGGCGTAATGCTTGAGCAGAGGCAATAACCTGTTTTTTTCTCGTTGGATTAAAACTGCCGGGAATTAATCGGGCACGTTGCACCACTGAACTTGGCTGCCCCTCAGATAAGAGCGCGTGTAACAATAAATGCGTGCGCATTTGCTCGCCCATTGTTGTTGCCAACTCATTATCTTGCGCAATTAACCCATCTAAATGAGAGCGACTTACTGGATCTAATTCTTCCTCAATATAAGCCGCTGCGAGTGCAACGACATCATCATCACTCATGAAACACCACCTTGCCGTAAACAGCTATGCAAGGTTTTGCGAATGCGAAATAATGAGACTGCCACCCAATTTGCAGAACGCTCCAGTAACGAGGCGATATCATGCACGGGACGTCCACTGACATATCGTTCCGTAATTAATTGCCGAGCCTCTGGCGCTAATTGTTCTAAGCATTTTCGCAGCACTGCCGCTTCTTGCTCGGGTTTGTGGTCATCTTCTGATTCTAAACGTTCAAATGCTTGTCGCGCCAAGACCTGATCTAAAATTTCACCGTCCATTGCCACCGCTTTTGAACGTTGGCTTAATTCACGGCGAATTAAATTACGGGCAATGCCGACCAACCAGGGACGTAATGTCGCACGCGGCTTATACGTATTTATTTTTTCAAATGCCGTCACGTAGGTGCCCTGCATGACTTCATCGACCATATTTAAATTAGTGGCGTAACAGCTCACCACGATGCGCAAATCATGCTCAGTCAATTCCACCATTTTGACAAAAGCTTCGTGATCGCCTTGTTGGGCACGCACTATCAACTCATCTAAAGGATCATGTAGGTCAGGCATTATAGGTAGCTATTCGTGTTGAAACAAAGGTGTGGCTAAGCGTCGCTTTCTTATTCATCTTATTGTCGGTTTCATTACGCAGTTTTTACCCAGTCCTGGCACACAGTGGGCGCAGGACCAGATAGAATATGCGTTCAATGCAGAAATGCTGAGCAGATACGCGCTTAAACCTGCGATAGGTTTATATTGCCCTTACTTAATTTGATGCACGCTCTGAGGCTATGAACAACGTCTGGGATGAGCCACCGGATATAATGCCCACTATATCCCATCGTGGACGCGGGGTATCGAGTAATCCGCGCAATCGATTTGAGTCGCAAGCGCTCGTACCCGGTCCCGATTGGGACCCAGCCGAAGATCCGTCCCCAAAAACGGTCATTTTTGAAGATGACGCGAAATCATTAATTACGCGCCAAACAAGTCCCGATGTGCCTTTTAATGCCAGTCTAAATCCCTATCGCGGTTGTGAACATGGCTGCGTCTATTGTTATGCGCGTCCCTATCATGAATTTCTTGGTTATTCGGCAGGTTTAGATTTTGAAACAAAAATTTTAGCCAAAAGAAATGCTGCGGAACTTTTGCGCAAAGCTTTATCGGCTCCCAATTGGCAAGCAGAACTGTTGGCCATGAGCGGCGTGACTGATTGCTATCAACCCGTCGAGCGGCGTTTGCGATTAACCAGGGCATGCTTAGAGGTTTTAGCTGAATTTCGTAATCCCGTTGCGCTCATTACTAAAAATAAATTAATTACACGTGATATTGATCTTTTTCGTCGCTTGCATGCATTTGATGGCGTGGCCGTCACCATTACCGTGACCAGTTTAGTTCCTGAGATTGCACGTACACTTGAACCACGTGCATCGGCACCGCATGCCCGATTACAAGCCATTCGTGAATTATCTGACGCAGGAATTCCGGTCGGTGTTAATATAGCTCCAGTAATTCCTGGGTTAACGGACCATGAAATACCTGCGATTTTGCAAGCGGTTGCCGAAGCTGGCGCGACACGTGCTAATTATACCATTGTGCGATTACCACATGGCGTGGCGGATTTATTTAGCGCTTGGCTAGAACATATTGCGCCACACGCAAAGAATAAAATCCTTCATCGCATTGCAGCTATGCGCGATGGCAAATTACACGATAGTCAATTTGGACGACGCATGGTTGGCACTGGTATTTTTGCTGAGCAAATCAATACCATGTTTGAAATAGCGAAGCGGCGCGCTGGTTTATCTGATGATTATCCAACGTTAAATACTACTGCATTTCGCTCACCATTCGGCAAACAAGAGACCATTTTTTAATTCATCAATATACTCGATTCGAAATCCCCATAGAGAAGTTAATAGTGGTTCATTAGTGGATTATTCTTTTGAGGCTTCTTTGGACACGTCTTGGGACGACAGTTCCGCTTCTAATTTAATAAAATATTCGTCTCGATTTAATTTTTGCTCTTTGTTTTTGCTGTATACATCATGCAAATACCCGCACGCTTTACCGTACACAGAATCTGGATAACGCTTGGCAAATTGTTCTAATGCCGAAAACACTTCGTTGGGTTCACTTTTCTCACTAAATGTCATTAGTTTATCATAAATAGCACCAATTTTTAGTTCTTTTGCCTTATTGGCATCACTCGACAATGATTTGCGAATTGGCTCCACTACCTCATTAAAGCGACCCACTCCTGAAAATTTCCGACTCATCATAGCAATTTCATATTTTAAGCGCGTCACATCGCCAACACGATCAAGCATTTCTACATGTTTAATTATTGATTCTGTTTGCGATTCTATTTCACCTTTCATAAGTGCCACTGCCTCTTTGTCTGCATCAGTCAATTTTTCATCGCCCTCGCTACGCTGAATACTTCTCCACGCGCTCGCAAATTGTTCTTTTGAAAATGCTGCATGAATACCTTTTACGCTAGACGATAAAGAAGCGGGATCTAAACCGAATGCGGAGGTGCTCATTCCCATAATTTGTAAACGCTTTTTCGGTATGGATAACATCATGACTGCCGTTGCTGTCGGTAGTAAACGCGGGCCATAATACGGATCGCCATTGCCACCAACGCGGTCACGATTCCATGGTTGAACAATCATGCCGCCGTTATGCGTTTCGCTGAGTATCAAAAAACTTTTCATATATTCTAAATATTCGCGTTGCTTGTCCTTATCTGCATTTGCCACACCCACGGTTTGCCAAAAACCATGTAATTGTCCGCCACCATGACCACTAAATGAATCGTCATAATTTTTTGCACAGGTATTGGCACAATGTTTGCCAAACCAGTACCATGATTTTTCCTTACTGTCGATTAAATGGGCCGCTGCTCCAAGACCAGTTGGTAAAATGTGGCGAGAACCGGATGTTGTCGTATATGGACCCGTTGGCTCAGGCATCACTGCAATTTGTCCCTTGGGGTGATTGCGATAAATTAATCGATCCCCATCTTTTAATTCAATAACAATATTCCAATCACGTTCTTTTTCTATCCAATCCGTTGGTTTATAGCGTGGATCATCTTTTGTTGGCCAATTTAATTTATATTTCGTAATTTTCTTCATGCCATCTGGGCAAATAAAACCTGGCCCTTTTCCGCTCTCGC